>NZ_JAKKRK010000003.1:0-186256 GCF_025654545.1 Shewanella sp. SM20
TATGCGGTATATGCGGTATTAGCAGTCGTTTCCAACTGTTATCCCCCTCGACTGGGCAGATCCCTAGGCATTACTCACCCGTCCGCCGCTCGCCGCCTCAGGAGTAAACTCCCTTGCGCTGCCGCTCGACTTGCATGTGTTAGGCCTGCCGCCAGCGTTCAATCTGAGCCATGATCAAACTCTTCAATTAAAGTTTTGTTGCTTCCGTCTTGCGACTTCAGCGGCTCAATGAATTCTGATTTTTTGTTTCTCGCACTCCTTATAAAAGAAGGGCTGAAACAAACTGTACATATTACTATGAACACTCATTGTTACATTGATTTAAATTTTTGACTGCCAACCCGAAGGTTAAGCAGTTTCGATTAACTCAACACCTGTGAGTGTCCACACAGATTTCTTGTTTTATCTTGTTAAAGAGCGTTGACCACATACCGTTGCCGGCGGGTCGTGCTGATGCTTCATCAGCTCAGGGTCGTGCATTTTACGCATTTCCCGTTTCGCGTCAAGGAGTATTTAACAACTTCTTGCTGCGCTTGAATTAAGTGCTTAAAAGCTACTGAATTCAACCTAACTCGTCAGCACGCTTTCGCTGTCTGCCGTGTCAGTGGATGCGCATTATAGGCAGTGAAACTTTTTGTGCAAGGGCTTTTTTAACAATCTCCGCCAAGCGAATAAATAACCACCAAACTGCAGAAATATACTGCAATACTGAGCAATATCGCTGTTTGGGTTGATAAGTTTGGCAGAAGGAATAGCCTATTGCTGGAGTTTTAATAGATTGAATGGGCATAAACAGAAGTTGATAGCTATTTTCGCTATATCTATCAGTAAACCTCTAAAAGCGTTATGCCCAGTGTGATGTCTTACTCTTGTTTGCACCTAGCTAATGATAAGCACTGATCAAAAGCACGAGCCCTAAGATTTATGCTCTTCTTATTTCTCTTTTTCGATATTTGTAGCGCTTTGTATTTGTGCTGCAGCTTGGGTTGAGGAATTGATCTCGACATTCGTCACCGTATCATCACCGACAATATGAGCGACTTTAAGTTTTCTCACAGTTCGAATCGTAATGATCGGACCTGAAATCGCATATAAGTAAAAACCGACGCATAAGATCAATGCAGGTTGAACTGACACCACCACAAATACACCTACGACCAGTAAGATCACGATAAAGTTAACCTTGCCACGCCAGTCAATTTCTTTAAAAGAGTGATAGCGAAAATTACTGACCATCAATAGACCAGTTGCCGCAGTCACAAGGGCTGCAATCCAACTGATATTTTTTCCATCGAGACTGTATTGATTACCAAGCCAAATGCTGCCAGCAATAACAGCTGCAGCGGCCGGACTAGCGAGACCTTGAAAATAACGCTTATCGGCAACGCCAACTTGCGTATTAAATCGAGCGAGCCTGAGTGCCGCACCTGCACAATAAATAAATGCCGCCAACCAACCAATTTTACCTAAGTCGGCTAATGCCCAATTGTAGGCGAGTAGTGCTGGCGCCATTCCGAAGGACACCATATCCGCCATACTGTCGTATTCGGCACCAAAATCACTTTGGGTATTAGTCAGTCTTGCCACTCGACCATCGAGACCATCACAGATCATGGCTATAAAAATGGCTATTGAAGCAGCTTCAAAGTTAGCATTCATGGAAGCAATCACAGCATAAAAGCCAGAAAACAATCCTGCTGTCGTAAAAAGATTAGGCAGTAAATAGATACCTTTATTCTTTACTGTTTGATTTGAAGAATTTTGCATACACTTATTACGCTAGTTCAGTGAAGAGAAGTTAGCTTTCAAGATAACATATTTTATTATCATGTCGATGAGAGACCAGTTAGGGATAATTTCGATGTTAAAAGTGAACATGTTCAGAATAATACTGTATCGATGGCTCTGGCTCGGCCTTTTCATTGGCCCCGTTTCTGCGGGCGTTATCTATACTTGGGTCGACGAAAATGGGGTGACGCATTACAGCCAACAAGCCCCGCAACAAGAAAACATCAAAGCAGAAAAGCTCTACAGTGAAGATTTAGAGCAGGCGAAAGTGGGTTTTATCGCACCGGTAAAGAAAGCGGAAGCCACTTCTGAAGCCAATGAATTAGAAAAGTCAGCGGCGCTGATTAAAGAAAAAGACACCAAACAGGCTAAATCCATTTGTGAGAGTGCAAAACACAATTTAGAAATACTCACAACGCATACTAAGCTTATCCGCCAAACTTCCGATTCAGGTGAATCTGTCGCTATGACTGAAGAAGATCGCCAAGCCTCGATTGCCCAGCAGCAGGAAAGAATCAAACTCTTCTGTGATAAGAAGTAGCCAAATTTACTATGCCACTACATTAATGAACAACGATTAAGCTGATGCAATAAAAAAGGAGCCGAGTTAAAAACTCGGCTCCTTTCATTTTAGTGCTTGAAGCGGGAGCGATACTGACTAAAACAGCGCTATCTCTTATTGCAAGATAGTTTATTTCAAGCTCGTTCATTCAAGAACGCTTATTTCAGTTCGCCTATTTAAACATATCCAACTTCAAGCTTGCGATTAACGTATCGCATTCAAACAACACACTAAGTTACTAGCTACTAGTTATTGCTCGAACACTAACTCGCCACCCGCACAGCTGACCTTGATCGGTTTACCCGGTAACAAGTCACCACGCAGTAATTTCTGCGCCAGCGGGTTTTCGACTTCTTGCTGCAATGCCCGTTTCAACGGTCTTGCACCATACACAGGATCGAAACCAATTTCCGCAATCAATGATAATGCGTCGTCGGTGATCTCCAATGTATAGTCCTTTTCAGCCAAACGTTGGCGTAAGGAAGCAATTTGTATCGAAGCAATACGTTTGATATTGGCAGCATCCAATGGATGGAACACCACAGATTCATCGATACGGTTTAAGAACTCGGGTCTGAAACTGTGAGTGACGACATTCATTACCGCCGCTTTCATCTCTGCATAGGTCACTTGACCAAATCCTTCTTGGATAATGTCGGAGCCTAAGTTCGAGGTCATGATGATCACTGTATTTCTAAAATCGACAGTACGACCTTGACCATCGGTTAAGCGTCCATCATCAAGCACTTGCAGTAAAATGTTAAACACATCGGGATGCGCTTTCTCGACTTCGTCGAGCAATATCACCGAATAAGGTTTACGACGAACGGCTTCCGTTAAGTAACCGCCCTCTTCATAACCTACGTATCCTGGAGGCGCACCCACTAAACGCGATACTGAGTGTTTCTCCATAAACTCAGACATATCAATCCGCACTAAAGCCGATTCGGTATCAAATAAGAACCTCGCCAGTGATTTACACAGCTCAGTTTTACCTACACCCGTTGGGCCTAAGAACAGGAACGAGCCAATCGGGCGATTTGGATCCGCCAGACCCGCGCGGCTACGACGAATCGCATTCGCGACCGCATCGACGGCTTCGTTTTGGCCGATCACTCGTTCATGCAGCGCCACTTCCATTTGCAGTAATTTTTCGCGCTCGCCTTCAAGCATTTTCGATACGGGTATTCCCGTCGCTTTCGACAATACTTCGGCGATTTCGAACTCAGTAACCTTGTTACGCAATAACGTCATGTCCTGCATTTCGGCTTGCGATGCCAAATCGAGCTGTTTTTCAAGCTCAGGTATACGACCGTATTGCAGCTCAGACATCCGAGTTAAATCACCCGCACGACGCGCCACTTCTAAGTCCATTCGAGCCTGTTCGAGATCGGCTTTTATGTGCTGAGTGCCCGCTAATGCGGCTTTTTCAGTACGCCAGATTTCGTTCAACTCTGAAGCTTTCGCTTCAACGTCACGTAATTCCTCTTGCAGATGGTCAAGCCTGCGACGACTCGCCTCATCATTTTCTTTGGCTAACGCTTGCTCCTCCAGTTTGAGCTGGATAGCACGACGTTCGAGCCTGTCGAGTGACTCAGGTTTTGAGTCCATTTGCATACGGATACTCGATGCCGCTTCATCGATCAAATCGATCGCTTTATCGGGTAACTTACGGTCCGACACATAACGGTGCGACATGGTCGCTGCCGCCACAATCGCCGGATCGGTAATTTCCACATGGTGATGCAGCTCGTAACGTTCTTTCAGTCCACGCAAAATGGCGATGGTGTCTTCAACGCTTGGCTCATCCACCAGCACCTTTTGGAAACGACGTTCAAGCGCCGCATCTTTTTCAATATACTGACGATACTCATCAAGCGTGGTCGCGCCCACACAGTGCAAGTCACCACGCGCTAACGCAGGTTTGAGCATGTTACCCGCATCCATAGCGCCCTCACCTTTACCGGCGCCGACCATAGTATGCAGTTCGTCGATGAAGAGGATCACTTGACCTTCTTCCTGTGACAACTCATTAAGTACCGCTTTTAAACGTTCTTCAAACTCACCACGATATTTAGCACCCGCAATCAATGAGCCCATATCGAGGGATAAGACACGCTTATTTTTAATGCCCTCGGGGACTTCACCATTAACGATACGCTGGGCAAGTCCTTCAACAATCGCCGTTTTACCCACACCCGGTTCACCGATAAGGACGGGGTTATTTTTACTGCGACGTTGTAACACTTGGATCGTACGGCGAATTTCATCGTCACGGCCGATCACAGGATCTAACTTGCCTTGTTCGGCTCGCTCGGTGAGATCGATAGTAAACTTCTTCAACGCTTGGCGTTGATCTTCAGCGTTCGGATCATCCACTTTTTGGCCGCCGCGCATTTGTTCAATGGTTTGTTCCATCAACTCTTTGGTCGCGCCGGCTTTTTTCAACGCTTGTGCAAGAGCATCGGCACCTTCTAACGCAGCTAATACAAATAATTCGCTAGAGATATATTTATCTTTACGCTTTTGCGCCAATTTATCGCACAGATTTAATAAACGGATTAAACCTTGGGATAATTGCACATCGCCGCCCGTACCTTCGACTTGAGGTAAGCGTTCCAGCTCTTGACTCAAGAGCGATCGCAGTGCACTCACTCGAATACCAGCTTGGGTCAATAAGGGATGGATTGAACCTGAATCTTGGTTCAACAATGCCATCATCAAATGCAGCGGTTCAATAAACTGATGATCACGCCCAAGTGCGAGTGACTGGGCATCAGAGATGGCAAGCTGAAATTTATTGGTCATACGATCGAGTCGCATACAGCCTCCTAACACTCATATAGTAGAGATATGCCAATCCACAAGACATCTTGCCAATTTAGTGGCTTTAAAATCAGTACCGCTAATGGAGAGATCTAAATAGGATTGGTATTACATTTCGTTAGTTAAAAGATGGGGGCTATTTAGCCAAATTCAAGCGAATAACGCGCAAATAAATACAAACTGTAGGGGAATTAGCTTAAGACTTAAGCCAGATCAATGAAGCCATGCGTCCCGACACCTTATCGCGACGATAAGAGAAGTAATCCGTGTCGCTGACTGTGCAGATATCTGCGCTATAAATATGGTTTATCCCGAGTAAACTCAAGCGTAATTTAGCCAAGCCAATAATATCGGCAAGATACTTGTTACCACTTGGAATAAAACACGCTGCCGACTGCGAATGTAAAGTACAAAAAGCTTGCTGTACTTCAACGCCGACTTCAAATTTTTGTGGACCAATTGCCGGGCCGAGGTAGGCAATCAACTCATCCATAGGTGAACTAAACTGCGCCGCGGTGGCCTCAATCACGCCATCACATAAACCACGCCAACCGGCATGAGCTGCAGCCACTTCGGTTCCCGCTTGATTACACAACAACACAGGTAAACAATCGGCAGTCATTATAGCGCAAACTAGGCTCGCGGTTCGGCTGTAACAGGCATCGGCAATCTGTGTATCCACAGCAGGAGCTAAGTTCAGCGCGTCTAAATTAAGCACATGAGTACCATGCACTTGCTCGAGCCAGACAGGATCTGCGGTTAACGCTAATTGTTTGCAGAGTAATTCACGATTAGCCATCACCAGCTCAGGCGCATCACCGACATGCAGTCCAAGATTCAAACTGTCATAGGGATGCACGCTCACACCGCCATGACGATTTGTCATAGCGATGCCGACATTAGCGGGAACAGGCCAATCGTGATTAAACACTTACAAATACTCGATCGGATGCTCGACCGTGTCTTGACGCAGTGCTTTCGTCAAAATCACCATGTCTTCAGGAATTGGCGCGTGCCAGCTCATGATTTCACAACTCACAGGATGCGCTAATTCAAGACGCACTGCGTGCAGAGCTTGGCGCTTGAAGTTTTTCAGAATATCAAAAAACTCTGGGCTGGCCCATTTCGGCGGTTTTGGACGACCACCATACACAGGATCGCCCACTAATACGTGGCCAATGTATTCCATGTGCACACGAATTTGGTGAGTACGGCCAGATTCAAGGCGCAATCTTAGACGAGTGTGATTACGGAATTTTTCCGCCACACGATAATGCGTCACAGCTGGTTTACCTGAGTGATGCACCGCCATATGAGTACGTTTCGTTGGATGACGACCAATCGGCTCATCAACAGTACCGCCACCTGTCATAGTCCCCATCACAATCGCTTCGTATTCACGAGTGATTTCACGGGCCTGCAAGGCGGCAACTAAATGGGTTTGCGCTTCAACGGTTTTGGCTACAACCATTAAACCTGTAGTATCCTTGTCCAGACGGTGCACAATACCAGCACGTGGTACATGCTCAATATCGGGACAATGGTGCAATAGTGCATTCATCAAAGTGCCATCGGCATTGCCTGCACCAGGGTGAACCACGAGTCCCGCTTGCTTGTTGATCACAATAATGTCGTCATCTTCATAGACGATATCCAGATCAATGGCCTGTGCCGCTGCGTGAACTTCTTCTTCAAGAGTGGCATCTATGAGTATCTGTTGCAGCTCATAAACTTTCTCTCGGGGCTTATTAACGACAACGCCGTCAACATAAACTGCATCAGATAGGATCCATTCCTTGATGCGCGTGCGCGAGTAATCTGGGAACAACTCTGCTAGGGCCTGATCTAATCTCAGTCCAGTTTGTG
Organism: Shewanella sp. SM20; assembly: GCF_025654545.1. Lineage (NCBI taxonomy): Bacteria > Pseudomonadati > Pseudomonadota > Gammaproteobacteria > Alteromonadales > Shewanellaceae > Shewanella > Shewanella sp. SM20. The sequence goes on from NZ_JAKKRK010000003.1 coordinate 7,043, forward strand.
TTGCCGAAATCTCGCTTTTTAGATTAATCTCTTGTGTCATAGGAACCGTATCCCCATTTAGGGGTCAAAAAAATGTGTGCTATCTGTTACAATCGGATGTTTTCTATTTTATAGTGAAATGGAAAAATTCTTAACTACAACTTAAAAAGAATTGAATTCAAGTATGTATAAATTTTCCAAAGGCGTTACCTTAGTCCTATTTTCACTAGCGTTATCAGCCTGTAGCAGCAGCCCTGATGATAACGATATTGCCGCCAAAACGTCACCTGATGTACTTTATACTCAGGCAAGAACCTCTATGGAGCTTGGCAATTACTCTAAAGCTGTCCGTTCTTTGGAAGCGTTAGACTCACGCTTCCCCTTCGGACCTCACAAAACTCAAGTCCAGTTAGACCTGATATATGCTTACTATAAAATGGACGATGTCGCTTCTGGTATTGCGAACATAGACAGATTTATCCGTCTTAATCCAACTCATCCAGATGTAGACTATGTGTTCTATATGCGCGGTTTAGTGAACATGCAAGCCGACAATTACATGTTCCACGACATGCTTAATATCGACCGAACCGATCGTGACCCTAAAAATGCTCAAGATGCTTTCAAAGATTTTGATCGTCTTATCAAAACCTACCCTAACAGCAAATATGCCGCCGATGCGCAAAAACGCATGTTAGCGCTGAAGAATCGCTTAGCAAAATATTCAATTCAAGTTGCCGAGTATTATCTCAAGATGAATGCATGGAGCGCCGCAGCAATCCGAGCACAATCTGTAATGGAAACATACCCTGGCACCCCTTCAAATGAACGGGCATTAGAGATAATGATAGAAGCTTATGGCGAATTAGGTCAGAGCAAGCTGAAGCAAAACGTGCTCATGGTAATGCAAGCTAACTTCCCAAACAATGAAATCTTATCAAACTAACCGAGAATGCCCCTTTAATAGGGGCATTTTTTTGCTTGGTGACCCTAGATAAGCCATAAATAGATAACGCTAAGTTCTCAGTGTGGATAGTGGTTTGGTTATTTTTATATCCTCAATACCAACACAAATGACACTTTCGTGTAAATCTTATCCAACTGAGTCACTTTTTCCGTTATTTAGTAAAAATCTATTGACTCAAAACCCGAAAAGCCTTTAAATTGCGCCCGTCGCCCGAATAGCTCAGTCGGTAGAGCAGAGGATTGAAAATCCTCGTGTCCCTGGTTCGATTCCGGGTTCGGGCACCATCTTTAAATGGGTTGCTATAGCGACTTATGTTAGAGAACTGTGATAGGTACAGTGCAGGTGTGGTGGAATTGGTAGACACGCCAGCTTCAGGTGCTGGTGCTCGCAAGGGCGTGGAGGTTCAAGTCCTCTCACCTGTACCAAATTGCAGTTCAAAAGTTAAGATTCACAGTGTTAAGATTGTCAATTCGATGAAATATCGAATAGCCATGCAGATGTGGTGGAATTGGTAGACACGCCAGCTTCAGGTGCTGGTGCTCGCAAGGGCGTGGAGGTTCAAGTCCTCTCATCTGTACCAACATTTAAACCTCGCCAAGCGAGGTTTTTTTGTATCTAAAGCAAAATAAATTTTCTGTAACTCTCCCCTCTTTCCTCAGATTTGCTATACCTATTGTTACAGACTCATCATAGAGATAGATAGAGTTCTGCCTAAAGGACTCTTTAGTTCACAGAGGCTATCCATATGAACGGTTTACAAATAAAACAAAAAATGTTTATCGGCATTCTGGTTCCCCTTGTAATGCTAATGACGATTGGCTTTCTCGCCATTAATATGATGGGTAAAATTGAATCGGGTGTTGAACGTATCTATGGCGATAGAGTTGTACCACTAGACGATTTAAAAGTGATTGCTGATAAATACGCGGTCGATGTTATCGATGCGGTCAATAAGGCGAACGCGGGTGGTTTCACCGCCTCCCAAGCAGCTGAAGCACTAGACAGTGCTAAATCTACCATTACCCAGCATTGGCAAAAATACCTAGCCACTGAACTTACCTCAGAAGAATCCCGACTCGTAAAACAAGCCGAAGTGCTGTTCTTACCCGCGAATCAACAGATTGACACTCTGGTCTCACGCTTAAGAGGATTAAATGGTGATGTATCAAGCCAATTATCGGCCAATATCCTGCCGCTTTACCAAGTAATAGACCCCATCAGTAACCAAATATCTGAACTGATTGCACTGCAAATTCGCGTGGCAGGCGAAGAAAAAGATCGTGTGAATGCCATTTACCAATCTTCAATCACTATTTTTGTAGCATTAGCCTGTGCCGCCATGATTATCAGTATTGTGATTGGGCTCTGGGTCAATCGCAGCGTGATGAATCCTATTAATGACATTCTCAGTAAACTGAAGCTAATCCATCAAGACTCAGATCTTACCGTCAAATTCACTACTTTTAATCACGATGAGCTAGGACAAATATCCACTAGCCTCACCCAAGTTATTGAACACTTGCGGGGCATTCTTCATTCGATTGCCGAAGCGGCAAATACCGTTAATAGTTCAGCAAATGAGTTAAGCAGCTTCACGCAGGCAACCAATAAACGTATGCAACAGCAGCAAGCCGAAACGGAGCAAACTGCAACGGCCATGAATGAGATGACGGCAACGGTTGCAGAAGTCGCCCAAAGCGCATCTGCGGCGGCAGATTCAGCCAAAGATGCCGACACCTATGCAGCCAATGGCAATAATATTGTGATGCAATCGATTAGCAGTATGTCGCAATTATCTGATCAAATTCAAAAAACGGCACAAGTCATTGGATTTCTGTCTAATGAAAGCCAAAATATCGGCCGCGTACTCGATGTGATAAAAAGCATTGCCGAGCAAACCAATCTATTGGCATTAAATGCCGCCATTGAAGCAGCCCGTGCGGGGGAACAAGGCCGCGGCTTTGCAGTCGTTGCGGATGAAGTGCGGACCCTTGCGCAGCGCACCCAAAAGTCTACCCAAGAAATTGAGGCCATGATTGCCACACTGCAACAAGGCGTTAAAGAAGCAGTTAACGCTATGGAAATAGGTATAAATCAAGTAGATGATGCTAATGATAAAGCTAATCAAGCAGGCCAAGCACTGAAAGAAATCGTCTCCTCAGTAGATAGCATCACAGAACTTAATACTCATATTGCGACCGCTGCCGAAGAACAAAGTAGCGTTGCCGAAAGCATTAATCGTAGTATTATTGCCATCAGCGATATTGCCGAACATTCCACCGCATCGGCGGCTGAATTAAGTGAATCTGTGGTTAATTTAACTAAACTCGCCAACAGCATGCGCAATCAAGTGAGTGCATTTAAACTCTAAGTCAAAAAACCACACTATGACTGCAATAAGCTTTGCTGTTGCAGTTAACCTCCCTCCCCCCTCTGTAATGCATTGAAATAAAATATTTATTCATCATTCCCCTATCTCATATCCGCTTTGATAAAGCACTTCAAATGACCTTAATCACGCTTGTCGGTAGCACGAATTGCGATCATCACTATTGATCCAAATCAAATAGATCTTTAAACTTATTTAACATTCATAATATTTGCACGTTAAGGAATTTCTATGTTGGACAGCCGTACAATCCAAGTTATCAAGAGCACTATCCCCTTACTCGAATCCGCAGGCCCTGCGCTGACGACCCATTTTTATGAACGTATGTTCAAACATAATCCTGAACTAAAAGATGTATTTAACTTGGCACACCAGCATTCTGGTGGCCAGCCTGTTGCCCTGTTCAACGCCGTCGCGGCTTATGCTAAAAATATTGAAAACTTAGCGGTGCTAAGTTCGACTGTCGAGCGCATTGCCCAAAAACATACAGGCTTTCTGATCAAGCCTGAGCAATATGCGATCGTCGGCAGCCACTTATTGGCCACCCTTAAAGAGTTAGGCGGTGATGCAGTAACAGAAGAAGTATTAGAAGCTTGGGCGCAGGCCTATGGATTTTTAGCAGATATCTTTATTCAACGAGAAGCTCAAATTTATCAGGCACATGCAGAACAAGATGGCGGTTGGTTAGGTGAGCGTCAGTTTATCATTAGCGCGAAAAAGACTGAGTCCACAGTCATTACCTCCTTCATATTGACGCCCGAAGATGGTAAGCCAGTTAAAGATTTCATTCCTGGTCAGTATTTAAGTTTAAAACTAAAACATCCCAATTTAGCATATGAAGAAATCCGTCAATATTCCCTATCCGATGCACCGAATGGCAACAGCTACCGCATCAGTGTGAAACGTGAATTAGGTGGCCAAGTGTCTAATCTGCTACACGATACCATGCATATCGGTGACAAAATTGCAGTTATGCCGCCGGCGGGAGATTTTATCTTAGAAGTTGGGGCGGACATCCCCGTAGTGCTCATTTCGGCAGGAGTGGGTCAAACACCGATGAAAAGCATGTTGAATCAATTGATCAAGTTGCAACATCCAAGTGCTATTACTTGGCTACATGCCTGTGAGCAAGGTGATGTACATGGTTTCAAACAGGCTATTCACACCAAGCGCCAGCAACATCATAATCTGAAGAGCCATGTTTGGTATCGCAAGCCGAGTTCAACCGATGTGGTAGGTACAGATTATGATTTCGAAGGACAAATGGAATTAAGCAAAGTCGCAGACCAACTGCTTCCCCATGCACGTTACTATTTCTGCGGGCCTATTGGATTCATGTCAGCCATCAAGCAACAATTACTCGTTCTGGGTGTCTCAGCTGAAAACATGCACTATGAAGTATTCGGCCCCCACGCCGATCTCTAATCCCATGTCACTGGCTTGGGACACTTGACTCTCAAGTCCATTTTTATATTTAGAATACGCAGAATAATGGCTGATAAATTGAAGTGATCTATGTCTCTAAGCTACCGGTTTACAGCGGATGCAAGCCACTTCTGCGGCAGTCAGCACACGACTTTCGCCCGACGCCAGAGCTTCATCCAACACAATATCACCTATTGATAATCTATGTAGACCAACAACTGGGTTTCGAAAGCGGCCAAACATCCGCTTAATTTGATGGTACTTACCTTCCTTTAAAGTCACTTCAGCAACATGGTCAGCAATGATCACCAATTTAGCGGGCTGAGTCATTACTTCTTCAAAGCTGAAATACATGCCTTCGGCAAATGCGGCTATATATTCTTCAGTTAATGGATTAGCTAAGGTGACACGATACACTTTATCGACCTTATGCGTCGGTGACATTAGTGCATCAGACCAGCGGCTGTCATTGGTCAGTAATAACAAACCCGAAGAATTTAAATCTAGCCTACCCGCGATATGTAACTCATCACGGGCTTCGCAATCGAGCAAATCAATCACAGTTTTATGCTGAGTATCTTTAGTCGCGCTCACCACGCCAATCGGCTTATGCAACATCAAGTAAACTGGCGTGTTGGCCTGTAATATTTGCCCATCGAGTTGGATGTGAGAAAACTCATCCACTTGCCTATCCATGTCCTTCACTATCAATCCATCGACACGAACTCGGCCCAAGAGTAACAGTTCACGCACCGCTTTACGGTGAGTGTGTAACTGGGTACAAAGATAACGATCGAGTCGGCCGCGCTTAGACTGCATAACACCACAAATGACGAAATATGAATGGGATAGCCATTCTAGCAGGATGCGAGTTCAGGTCATAGCGAGCCAATACAGTAAGCATCACAGAGGTTATTTAGAGCAAAATTAGATCAAACTAGGCAAAATTTGTTAAGCTAGGCGTTCAATTCATCTTATTGTGAGTGGTTACCGCATCAAAAACTTATCTGCAAGTCCCGTTATGATACGTTCGAACCTGCTATTTTTAGCCTTGTTTTTAGTGATACTCGCGAGCTCATTCTTCACTCAAGCGAGCGATGCAGTAAATCCCCCTGAAGCGCCTCAACCTTTCGCCATCCATGATAAACCGCTGATAGAGCGCTACGTCTTCGATGAACTCAAATCCCTCAGATACGATCAACAGGATCTTGAGCGGCGCCTCACCATAGATATCACAGATCGCGAACTGGCCGTTGCCGACAAGTCGATGAATTACGCCAATGTCACTGTCACTTACTTCTTTTATATGATCGCCGGCGTCGCCTCTTTAGTTGCCTTTATCGGCTGGCAATCCCTACGGGAAATCAAGACACATACCGCCAAACTGGCCGCGAATCAGCTACAGAGTATTGCCGAACAATACGAAGAAAAGTTCAAATTACTCGAGCAAGAACTCAAGCATAAGAGTCGTACTATCACGGATAATAATCGTGAAATAGAAGTGATTAATGAAATTCATAATCTGTGGCTACGCGCCCAAAGTGCCCAGACACCCGAACAAAAAATTGAAGTCTACGATGAAATCCTCACGATTCGACCTGGAGACTTGGAAGCGCTGACCTACAAGGCCGATGCCGCAATGGAAATGCGCGAATTTAATTGGGCACAAAGCCTATGTAATCGTGTTTTGGAAGTTGACCCAACTAACGCCCATGCTTTTTATCAAAGAGCCTGCGCCTTTGCGTGTTTAGGTGTTGAAGATAGGGCAATTTCTGATTTGGAACGTGCAATCCATAACAGCGCATCCTTCAAAGAGCTAGCGTTGGATGAAGCTGATTTCTCACAACTTAAAGGGCATCCTCGTTTCGAAACCTTATTGGCCTATCACGAACCTGATAAGCCCTAAGCTCCGAGGTTTAAGCCCATAACGAATGCTTAATATATAGCGTTAGCTTTCAGTGACGTTTTATCCCACAGATAAAACGCCTCAAGCGAACAACTTAACTGCACTACTAGACTATCGTCGCAACTTTAATTGCCGCAATCTTATATGCACAGCGGCGAGCACCTTCGATGATATGTTCTTCGCGGCTCACTAAGGCGATATCAGCGAATAACTGCTGGAAAAGTTGCAACTCAGAGCGGCAAAAGTTCAAACACTTAGTCGCTGCAGCGCAGATTGGACAATGATTTTCGAGTAAAAAATACACGCCATCGATGTGTTCCATGGTCGCCATATAACCTTCGTTCGAGCGTAATTTCGCAAGTATGGCCAAACGTGTCGGAATATCAGTAGCACCTTCCATTGCCGCACGATATTGGACTAACGCACTTTGCTCCCTGTGACCGATAAGCTTATCCAAGCCTTGGTCGCCAAAGATCATTTTTACCGAGTCAATCAGCTGTACCGTCAATTCCTCATGGCGATCGGCAAAGTGAGTACGGCTTTGTTCGGTCAATCCCCAATAACGTGTTGGGCGACCGCGACCTTCAACTCGATCCTCAATATCCACATCACCCATATCTTCCAAAGCCTGAAGATGTTGACGCACCCCCATAGTCGTTAACGCCAATTCCTCCGCTAAGGTTTTAGCGGTAAGCGGGCCATGCAACTTGAGTAATTGAATAATCTTATCAGTAGTTTTCATTGAGCCTCCCCGATTTCAGCCGAAGCATTATCTCCCAATCTCCGCGGCTTTAACAGATTAAATAAACTTTTTTATTTACTTTATCCTTTACAAGATTAAATAAAGCAATTACCTTACAAATAATTTATAAACAAATAGGTTTACTTAATGAAATTACTCATCATCAGCACCAGCCAAAGACCCGATTCACAAAGTGCTAAAGTCGGTCGTTATATCGCGGAAAGCAGTTTCTCATCTCCCCACAACATGGGTTACGACACGATACATCACTTAGAACTATGCCTGTTTAATCTGCCCTTTTGGGACGGAGAAGAAGACAACAAAGGTGAACACTGGCACGAAATAGAGCACAGAGTCGATGAAGCCGATGCGCTAGTGCTGATCACCCCGGAATGGGGCGGCATGGCATCACCATTACTGAAGAACTTTTTGTTGATGTGTACTCGCGAAGAAACCGCCCATAAACCCGCCTTATTAGTCTCAATATCGGATGGTATTAGCGGTACCTATCCTATCGTTGAAGTGAAGATGAATGCACTCAAAAACAATAAATTAGTGCCCATCCCCGATCACTTAATCATCCGGAATGTCAGCCATGTACTCAATGCAATCCCTGAGAGTGCCCGCGATATCGCGCTTAGGGAAAGAGTGCAATACAGCTTATATATGCTGCATCAATACGCCCAAGCATTAGCCCCCATTCGTGAACAACATGCCAATCAAGCGTACCCAAAACAGCAGGAATACTGTTACGGTATGTAAGCGGCTTGAGATTTTAACCACCAGCAACAGACTAAAATCATTACAAGGAACGCATTATGATTCATTTAGAGCATATCAATTTAGTGGTAGACGACATCCCCGCAGCACTGCGCTTTTATCAAGCGGCTTTCCCCCATTGGCGTGTTCGCGGTGGCGATAAAGGCACTTGGTACGGCAAACCCCGTAATTGGATTCATTTTGGCGATGATTATCAATACATTGCTTTTAGTGACAATGGTGAAGGTGAAAACCGCGATTTGGCTGGTCATCAAATTGGACTGGCGCATTTTGCCTTTGTGACCGACAACTTAGATGCTGTGATAGCAAGACTGACCCAAGCAGGTTTTCCTATTGCCAAAGATGGCATGGATGATCCCTATCGACGCAATATTTACTTCTTCGATGCCCATGGCTTTGAAGTGGAATTTGTGGAGTATTTAACTGATATTCCAACGGAACGAAATCGCTATTAGCTATTAGCTATTAGCTATTAGCTATTAGCTAGCGTAAATCGTTATTAAAAAGAAGTAGCCAAGAACCGCTTGTAGTGAATAGGGTGTAGGAGCTAGGTACTAGACACTATTCGCTTCGCTCGGATTGTTGCTGCGCCACAATGGCCGAATCCTTATGGGCATAAAAGTGGAGTCTAAACTGAGTATCTTCGGTCAGTAGCTCCACTTTATGCCAATATTCAGGATGTGAAATGGCGGTTTCACCTGCGCGAATAATAATTTCTTTATCTAACTCGCCCCTGCTACCCGTATAGCCATAAAACTTTAAGCTGCCCGTTAACACTTGGATTTGCCCATATACGCCAGCCTTAGTATTGTGCATGTGCAGCAACATTTTAGGGACGTTGTCATGGTTGAAAACCGGCGTTGATTTGTAATTGACAAAATCTTTGGGGACTAGGGCCATGATGTTTTGCACTCCTTGCGTCAAATCACGAAAATCGAACAATGCTTACGGCAAGACTAATATAGCCGTTGCCGTATTTCTGTCCAACTCATATCTTGACCTGTATTAACGAGCGGGTTTAAACGTCGAATTTGAAAACACCAAAGTGCTCATTCATGCTTGCAATAGCAAGGTTAGTTACTTTCATCACTGTAATCGCTACACTAGCCCGCATTAAGTGCCACCTCAATTAGATGACATGATGCCAACGCCCTATTCATACTCCACAACGTATATTTTAGATAAAGCCCATTTCGATGAATGCTATACACAATCAGTGGTACCAGATCCCACGCTCAAACCTTACTACAAAGCCATTGGATTAACACTGATAGGTATCGCGCTTATTTTCACCGATATTAGCCTTTATTTAGCTTACTTTTTTGTTGGGTTAGGTGTTATCGAAGCGCTCAATGTGAAGTATCACAAAGCATGGTGGTTGATGCGTCAGATGATGAGTAAAGCGGCCAGCAATGAGGTCACACTCACTATTGATGGGCAAGGGATTCATACTCAATCCATGTCTGTGACCAGCCAAATTTTATGGACCGACATTTACCGGATTAAAGAAACTGAAAAAGGCTTCTTGATCACCCACAAAGCAGGCACGAGTTATGTTTCTCTCCGTAGCTTAGATGAAGCAGCTGTGGCCTATATTAAAACTAAAATCTAGTACAGCTAACACCCATAAAAAAGGCTGATCTTCATCAGCCTTTTTTACAACTCTGCATTGCTGAATCGTTACTTTTTCAATTCACCCACCGGTAAAATCGTACGGCCATACTCATTATTAAGCACCTGCGCCATCGCAAAATAAATCGCACTCGCACCGCAAAGTATCCCTTCAAAGCCCGCAATAGTGCCAATCAAGGCGCTACCCGTAAAATCACGCGCCGCCAGCAGAAAAAATAAGATAGTTAAAGAAGCAAACACAAACTGTTTGGCTCTTGGATAACGCAAAGAACCCACAAACATAAATGCCGTGAATATGCCCCAAAGCGTTAAATACCAGCCCATAAAATACGTTGGACTCGCCGCAATGCCAGCATTAGGCATTAAAATGAGGCCCACTAGCGTTAACCAAAACAAACCGTATGAGGTAAATGCCGTCGTACCAAAAGTATCGCCGCGCATGAAACACATAATCCCCACAATCACTTGACCAATGCCACCGTAAAAAATCCCCATGGCTAAGATCATAGAATCAATAGGGAAATATCCCGCATTATGAATGTTTAACAAAATTGTTGTCATACCAAAGCCCATTAAACCTAATGGCGCTGGATTAGCCAGTTTTGTAGACACAGAGTTCCCCTAGAGAAAAATCAACAATTCAATAAAAATCAATAGCATTTGCCATTAATCTTATGCACGCGCACCTGCGAGAGCGGCGCATTCTAGAGGATAGCTATAATCTTAGCAATGTAATCATCAAAAACAAACGAACACATAAAAATAAACAATAAAAACATAAAGTTAAAATAATAAACTGTAAAATAAAATTTAAACTAAAAAACACATAAAAATTAATTCTTTTTAATTCAATATTCTAGAAAAAAAACGGCCTACAACATGCGTCATATCTCATTTTATATGACTTCTTATAACTACCGCATAATTCAGTTAACAGCGGCGATTAAACCTTCATTAAAAATCGACCATAAACAGTGATAATAATGCACTTTATCGCAAATAAGCCCTTAAAGTGATGTAAGCAGCATTTTTGAAAGAAATCCAAGTTCTACTGTACACACAATTAAGCGCAATAAGTTAAGCACATAAGTTTATGTGCAGAGTTTCATCAATTAATTTCAAGCACAAGTTCAGAAGAGCCAACTTAGCACGCATGAGTTCAGAGGGGGGGGTGTGAACCTAACTCAAGCAGCAAAAGATGCTGAGAATGAATCAAACTAGAGCAAATAAAGTACACTCAGCCAGCCCATTTACTCGAAGCGAATCAAGGGAAAACAAGGTAAAAAACCTTAATCAAGAAAGGTGAAAATTATTTATATCTAAAACAGAATAGCAGTGATAAATTGCTGATGTTGGCACAGTGGTGTTAAGAGAATGCTTCTTAATCTGTGGTTGGCAATACATAACTAAAGGAAATAAAATGAATAAGTTATCAGCTGTTTTTACTCTATTGGCATTAGTAAGTTTCACTTCCTTTGCTGACGACTCCTCTTTACCGCCTGCACCAGCAGCCGATCTCGCTCAGCTGAAAGAAGTGTGCCAGCAGATGGCCTCTGAAGATCAAGTCGAAAATGCTGAGCTAAAACAATATGTGCTTGATTGTGTAAACGATCAATTGACAGAAATGGGCTACAAGTCAGTTACTGAGGTCAATTAATCTTCATTCTAATCTCTGTGTTATTACCACAAAGTAGGTTATTCGGCTTCAGTCAGTGCCATTCACACTTGCGAATGGCATTATTATTTCCAAGCAACACAGCTTTTACACCATAATTGACATCATTTCAGTTACACTCGAAACTTATAAAACACAAAATTTAACATCCACAATTAACCGTACGAAAGCTGCCAAGATAAGCTTTTAGCATGACTATCAAGGTATTGTGCGATCTACAAATTTACTATTTAATTGATAGCTGTATCATTTTGCATCTGCGTGAATGAAACCACTGTTGAATTGAGCATAAAATGCTAATCTGTTTTCCTGTATTGTTAACCTCAGCCCTTAATCGTTAAATCATGTATCGTATTCTTTTTGTCCTAATTACAAGTTTAAGTATTTTGCCTGCAATCGGAATGGCGAAAGAAGCCTGTGCACCAGAAAATCAATGTATTGAGATGAACAACTGGGATCTAGGCATCGCCATAGGCTGGGGACAAAAAAGCAATCCACTCAGGGATTTTGACGATATTCCATTGTTCTTTATTCCAACAGTGGCCTATTACGGCGAACACTGGTTCTTCGACAATGGTAATTTAGGTTATACCTTAGCCGAGCAAGAAAGCTTTACAATTAACTTAGTAACAAGTTATAGCTTAGATAGAGCCTACTTCTATCAATGGGACCCATCAAATATCTTTTTGAATCGTGGCACTCAAGTTGAAGCCAAAGCCATAAATAGTATGGCTTTGTCGACTGAGCCAGAGCCTGAGTTTAATTCCTTAGAGACTCGGAACTTCACCTTACTTGGCGGTGCCGAAGCATTCATCTATACGCGGCTCGGTATTATTAGATTGGCGTACACCCATGATATGTTTAATGTTCATCAAGGTTCAGAAGCACAAATAAAATGGACCTATGGCTGGGATTACGATCGTTTCATTTTTGAGTTTGCGTTGGTATTTGATTGGAAAAGCCAAGCCGTAGTGGATTATTATTACAGCGTTAGACCCAGTGAAAACGCCTATTGGAGCGAAAGATATCAAGCAAAATCAGGTTGGGATAAAGGTGCGGAAATGACGGCCCGTTACATATTAACTGACAATTGGGATCTACTGTTGGCAGTTCGTTACACTCTAATTGCCGATGAGATTGCCGCCAGTCCCTTGTTAGACCAAGACTATAGCAGCACCTACTTTATCGGCGCAGCCTATAGGTTCTAACGTTAGTGACACTGCCTCAGTTAAGCTTGCTTTGCTTTATAGGTCTAAGCCTCGGCTTGATGGGCCAAAGTTCAGCACAAGCCAAAACTCGCGACTCGGCACTCAAACTCACACCCGAAATTTGCATCACAAGTTCAGAAACTGAGGCCTGTGACGTCTATATAGAACTACAGTGGGAACTCGCTAAAGATGAGCTTATCTGTATCTTGTCCGACAACGCTGCCTACCCCAAATGGTGCAGTGATTCAGTTTCAACCCATACGTTAAGCATGAAAATCCACACTATGACGGATATTCAATTTGTCATGGTGAGTAAAGACAGTAACCAAACTTTGGCTGGTGCCAAACTTAAAATCACTTCTGCATCACAACCTCAGGTTCGCAGACGTTACCGCAACCCTTGGAGTTTATTTTAATGACAAGCCCACAATCGAACCACAGAGTATTATTGGTTGAAGACGACGTTCGCCTAGCAAACTTGATTGTAGATTACCTAAAATCCCATGGTATGCATGTTGAAGTTGAACGCCGTGGCGATACAGTGCTAACACGATTAATCAATTACAAGCCAGATATCATACTGTTAGACATTATGCTGCCCGGCATGGATGGTCTCACTCTGTGTGAGAAACTGCCCGATTATTTTGCAGGTCCAATCCTATTGATGAGCGCACTTGGTTCAAGTGAAGATCAAATCAAAGGACTAGAACTCGGTGCCGATGACTACGTGGTCAAGCCCGTCGATCCTGCTCTGTTAGTTGCGCGGATCAACAACTTACTTCGCCGTCAGAATCAGCCACCACAGGCAGAATCACACTGTCTAACCTTCGGTAAATTGAGTATCGACCCGCATACCCATGCGATTCGTCTTAATGAAACTGAAATTGATCTCACCAGCCATGAATTCGAATTGCTGTGGTTACTGGCCTCGCAAGCGGGCCAAGTGCTCAGCCGTCAGTATATTTATCAGTTGTTACTCAATATTGATTTCGATGGTAAAGATCGAAAAATTGACGTGCGGATCTCTAGATTACGTAAAAAACTCAACGATAATATTGAGACACCTTTCAGAATTAAAACCGTTTGGGGACAAGGTTATCTCTTTGCTCCTGAAGCTTGGAATAACTAAGCACAAATACAGTGAAACGTCTCTTTATCAGTTTATATCTGCTACTCAGTCTCAGCGTGCTTGGGATTGGCTGGACACTCGACAGCCTGTGGCAGAAGAATGTTGATGACAATAATGCCCTCGATGCGCCGTTAGTGGCATTGGCGCAATTATTAGCGGAATTACCTCCCGATGCCCGCCAACGGTATCTGGAGGCGATCCCAGCGAACCCTATGATGCCACTGCAATTACTCAATGCAGATCAAGTCGCGCTGGCAGATAATCAAGCGTTAAGCACAAGCAAGGTGTTCACCACCACGGCCAATGATGATAGCTTGCTGCAATTTATTCGAGTAGACGATCAAGTTTTAATGGCGGGGCCGCTGGACATAGATCCCAGAGCCAACCTTCGCAGCCTGTTCACCCTGTTCTTTTATTTATCGCTCGCCCTCGTTGCGCTAATTTGGGTCGGCCCGCTTTCACGGGATTTGAGCATACTGCGTAAGGCCACCAAAGAATTTGGCGAAGCCAAATGGGACACGCGGATTACCCTGTCAAATCGCTCCCAAGTTAAGCCCTTAGCCAATACGTTTAACGAAATGGCGCGACATATCAGCGCCTTGATTGAGAACCAGAAACACCTCTCTAATGCGGTATCCCATGAGATCCGCACGCCACTGGCGAGGCTCAAATTTGCTCTTGCACTTATGCCTATGTATTGTCAGCCAGATTCGGACGAACAGAAGCGACAAGACTTTCTCGATGAAATGCAGCTCGACATCAAAGAAATGGAAGACTTACTTCAAGAACTGCTGACCTACGCCAGCTTAGAGTCACAGCGAGAAGGTATCCAGTTGGATGAGTACGATTTAATTAATCTCATCAATCAAAGTATTAAGCGCCTAGAAACCTTAAGTCCAACGCCTATAACGCTCAAAGCCGAAGTCGAAAAACTGCCCTTATTCGGAGAACCCGCATTAATCGAACGGGCGCTACAGAATTTACTGACCAATGCACAACGCTTTGCCCGCACTGAAATCATTATTGAGGTTAAGCAAACGCAGCACAGGGTCAATTTAAGTGTGAGTAACGACGGCGAACCTATCCCCGCGGTGGATTTACCGAAAGTGTTCGAGCCATTTTATCGCAGCCAATCGGTACAGAATGGCAATAAAGGACATGGTTTAGGCCTTGCGATCATCAAACGGATTATGCAGCGACACCAGGGGAATGTGAGCGTCACCAGCGATGAGCAACATACCCGATTTAATTTAATCTGGCCGAAGAAGCGCAAGCTGTAATAGCAAGCGAGATGAGACTATTGTATGTCAGTCATTAATCCCACTCGCGAATGCAAAAAGCGAGTTAAACAAGTCAATTCAACCTATTAGTCTAGCTCGAAGCCACCAAAATCCAGATCGGCTTCGGGCTCAGGCTCAAAATTCAACTGTGGGTTTAACGCTGCCCTTTCTTGCTCTATTTGTGCTTGCCTTGCTTTCATCATCGCTAACTGGCGACGACGTTTACGTTGAGTACACAGGCGAATGACATCATACTTTTGCGCATCTGAAAACGTTAACCAATTGAATCTTTCGTCACGGCTTCGCAGGCAACCATTACAGTAACCGCGCGCATCGGTAACACACACACCGATACAAGGACTCGGGATATCAAAAAAGGCTAACTGTTCCATAACCCGCCGCTATTCCTATCTAAAAATGAACCATACTCAAAACGATCCTTGCTAAAAACAAAGCGTGTGGAATTGCACTCAAAGCGATTCAAATACAACACGCTCATCTAAAGTACTTGCAGAAACAACCTTAATCAAGGCACATTGAACAGAGTTTGTACAACTTGGAGCACTATCATGGGATACCGTCACTTTGCCAGTCTGCTCGTCGCTGTTGCCTTATTAAGCGCTTGCAGCAGTAAACCGAAAAACGATTATGATCTCAATTACGACTTCACCGCACTACGCAGCTTTACCCAGTTAACACCACAGCCGACGGATGACCCGTTAAGCGCCCAGCGTATTCAAGTAGAAATTAACAACCAATTGACTCAAAAAGGGTTTGTAGAAAATACAGCGTCGCCCGACTTTAACGTCGCCTACGCCTTACTCACCCAAGATAAGCCCAAAGATTCAGGGCTATCCATTGGATTAGGCACAGGCACATTCGGAAATTCGGGCGGGATTGGAATAGGCACCAGTGTTGGCGTGCCGCTGGGGAGTGATACCGCTAAAATTCAAACCATTCAGATAGATATTGTCGATCCTAAGACCAAAGCTCTTATTTGGCGTGGCAGCAACAGCTATGATTTCGATGCAGGCGGTAACGAGAAAGCCCAAGATACCGCCAAAGCCGTCAACCGAATTTTGGCGCAATTCCCACCGAAAAAATGATCACGTTTTAAAGGGTAAAAATGGGCGTATCTCGCCCATTTTCACCCATCAAACATTCATATCGCTCAATATGCTTAAAGTAAAAATCTAGGACTCAGGAAAAAAGCCCTGACGAAAGGTAACGATCGCCCCTATCACAGACAATCGCCACGACCACAGAACCCGGATATTGTTTAGCAATCTCCAGCGCAGCAAACACGGCACCGCCCGAACTGACTCCTGCACAAATCCCTTCCTCTCGCGCTAAAGTTCTCGCCATGGCTTTTGCATCTTGCTCTTCAATATCCATAACTAAATCAACCCAAGAAGCATCAAAAATCCCAGGCAAATATGCCTGCGGCCAACGCCGAATCCCTGGAATAGCACTGCCATCGGCGGGTTGAAGGCCGACGATAGTGATGTCGGGATTACAACTTTTAAGGTATTTTGACACACCCATTATGGTACCTGTCGTCCCCATACTTGACACAAAGTGGGTAATTTTGCCTAGACTCTGTTGCCAGATCTCAGGGCCTGTCGTGAGGAAATGGGCATTAGCGTTATCTTGGTTATTAAATTGATCCAGCACCTTACCTTTGCCTTCGCTTTGTAACTGCAGCGCCAAATCCCGCGCAGTCTCCATGTTATCCACTAGCATGAGTTCTGCGCCATAGGCTTGCATCGCATCCTTACGCTCCTGAGTCGAATTATTCGGCATAATCAGGATCATCTTGTATCCTTTGATTGCCGCCGCCATCGCCAGCGCAATCCCAGTATTGCCACTCGTTGCCTCAATAAGCGTATCACCAGGGCTTATTTCTTGGCGAAGTTCGGCCTGAATAATCATATTAAGTGCAGGACGATCTTTTACTGAACCCGCGGGGTTATTGCCTTCCAATTTTAACAGTACAGTGGAAGTACCACAGTTAAGCCGCTGCAAGCGAACCAGCGGAGTTTGCCCGATGCAGGCTTCAATTGTCGGAAAGTCAGACACTAGGATTATCCTTTACTTGATAAAAACAACTAAGCGATAGCCTATTCTAAGTCGGTTACCACTGACAAACACGGTGAATACTGCTTATAACATAAAATAAATCGCTCATAGTTATTCAAAAAAGTTCTATTCAACTGGCTTTTTATAAACAATTAATTCTATTACTCTAGGTGCCATAACGCTGACAAAATTGCCAGATTAAGGAGTTAAAAATGTCCGTAAAATTGATAAAGGCCCTGCTAGGAACCCTCATTCTGGGAACCTCACTCAATGTGACTGCCGCAGATCAAACCCTGCTTAATTCCTCTTATGATATCGCACGGGAATTATTCAATGCCTACAACCCCGTTTTTGCCAAACATTGGGAAGAGAAAACAGGTAAAACCGTCGAAATTAAACAATCCCATGCAGGATCATCTGCACAGGCACGCTCTATTCTGCAGGGATTACCCGCAGATGTGGTGACCTTTAACCAAGTAACAGACGTTCAAGTTCTGCACGATCGCGGTAAATTGATCCCAGAAAATTGGCAACAATTACTGCCTAACGCCAGTTCACCTTACTATTCCACCATCGCATTTTTGGTACGCAAAGGTAACCCAAAGCAGATCAGCGACTGGGGCGATTTAGCGAGAGATGACGTTAAACTGGTCTTTCCTAACCCAAAAACCTCTGGTAATGCTCGCTACACTTATTTAGCCGCATTAGGTTATGCTCAGAAAAACTATGGTAAGGATAATCAGGCTAAACTGGATCAATTCCTGAAAAAATTCCTCGGTAATGTCGCAGTATTTGATACTGGCGGCCGCGGTGCGACCACCTCCTTTGTTGAACGTGGGATCGGTGATGTATTAATTACCTTTGAATCGGAAGTGAACAATATCCGCCAGCAGTATGGTACGGACGATTACCAAGTGGTTGTACCAAAAACCTCGATTCTGGCAGAGTTCCCCGTCGCTGTGGTTGAGAAAAATGCTAAGCGTAACGGTACACAGGAACTCGCAACTGAGTATTTGAATTATCTCTACAGCGAAGAAGCGCAACGTCTACTGGCAGGATTCAGCTATCGTGTACACAACGAAAAGGTAAAAGCTGAGTTTGCTAAGCAGTTCCCTACCGTTGACCTGCTGACTGTTGAGCAAATCATAGGTGGTTGGGATAATGCGATGAAAACGCAGTTTGCTAACGGTGCAAAACTCGATGAGCTATTAAAGCGCTGATATCGTCCTTAATGTAGTAAGATATCAACATTGAACCCGAGCAAAGTCTCGGGTTTATCGCTAATTGGCATTTATCAATCAGTGTTAGCCGTAAAGATTGCATCCAACAAAGGCTTGAGCCAACAACGAGCGAACCGTATAAATAGTATTGGTTTAACGCAATTAACCTGATCGGGTGATTATTCTGTGATTTTTAATAACGGGCGTTTACGCCATAAGCGGGTTCTTCCCGGTTTTACCATCAGCTTAGGTGTGTCACTACTATTTGTCAGCCTAATCCTATTATTGCCGACCACAGGCTTAATTATGCAGACCAGTTCAATGAGCTGGTCCGAATACTGGGGTGTGATTGCCGATCCCAGAGTGGTTGCCAGTTACCGAGTTACCATACTATCGGCGCTCGCGGCATCATTATTTAACTGCCTTTTCGGATTATTACTCGCATGGGTACTCGTGCGTTATGAATTTCCCGGCAAACGCATTTTAGATGCCTTGGTAGATTTACCCTTTGCCTTGCCGACCGCCGTTGCCGGTATCACCTTAGCCACCCTTTATGCGGAAAACGGCCAAATCGGTAGTCTATTAGCTGAATGGGGCATAAAAGTCGCCTACACCCCGCTAGGCATAGTGGTCGCGATGATTTTCACCAGTATTCCCTTTGTGGTTCGTACGGTACAACCCGTTCTCGAAGAGTTATCCCACGAGGAAGAAGAAGCGGGAATGACGCTTGGCGCCTCGGATCGTTCGGTATTCTGGCGGGTTATTTTGCCCTCTCTTTGGCCAGCATTAATGATTGGAACGGCACTGTCTTTTACCCGCAGTCTGGGTGAGTTTGGTGCAGTGATCTTTATCGCTGGCAATATGCCTTATATCAGTGAAATCACTTCGTTAATGATCTTTGTCCGCCTGCAAGAATTTGATTTTGCAGGTGCCAGCGCCATTGCCTCAGTGGTTCTGATGACCTCGTTACTGCTATTACTGCTGATAAACCTGTGGCAGGCGCGTTATCTGCGCCGCATTCATGGACGATAAGGAGCGAATATGAACTCATTTAAACCCTTAAGAGTCGGTGAAGCGCCCCTGATCAAATGGAGCCTTATTACCCTCGCCGTGCTCTTGGGCTTGCTATTGTTGCTATTGCCGTTGGTGAGTATTTTTCAGCAGGCGTTTGTCGGAGGTTGGGAGCGTTATATTGGGCACCTAACTCAACCGGATTCGCTGCATGCGATTGGTTTAACGCTGATGGTGGCAGCACTCACAGTACCGATCAATTTAGTGTTCGGAATCATGCTGGCCTGGAGCGTGACTCGCTTTGAATTCCCCGGTCGCAAGTTACTGATCACGCTAATTGATATTCCATTTGCGGTCTCCCCTGTCGTCGCAGGTTTGCTCTATTTGCTGCTCTATGGCAACAGTGGCTGGCTGGGCGAATGGCTATATGAGCACGATCTGCAGATCATGTTTGCTTGGCCGGGAATACTATTAGTGACCATTTTTGTCACTTGCCCCTTTGTAGCCAGAGAACTGATCCCATTGATGCAACAACAGGGCGCATCGGAAGAAGAAGCTGCAGTGATCCTTGGAGCGTCATGGTGGCAACTCTTTCGCCGCGTGACCCTACCCAACATCAAATGGGCACTGATTTACGGTGTGATCCTCACCAATGCCAGAGCCGTAGGAGAATTTGGTGCCGTTGCTGTCGTATCTGGCAACATTCGCGGCGAAACCAATACCTTACCTTTACATGTGCAATTATTGTATGAAGATTATCAGGCCGAAGCCGCCTTCGCGAGCGCGTCATTACTGGCCCTGATCGCCCTATTTACCCTAATGTTAAAAGCCGTAGTGGAATGGCGGCAACAACGCAGTTTAACCGCCAATGACAATAAAGAGCAGAGCCAACTATGAGTATTCGTCTTACTAATATTTCCAAGAAATTTGGCCAATTTCAGGCGCTTTCCCCACTTAATCTCGATATTCAAGAAGGGGAAATGATTGGTCTGCTGGGACCATCAGGTTCAGGCAAAACCACACTGCTGCGGATTATTGCTGGTCTTGAAGGAGCCGATAGCGGCCAAATTCAATTCGGCAACCGAGATGTCACTCAAGTGCATGTGCGTGAAAGACGTGTGGGTTTTGTGTTTCAAAACTACGCGCTGTTTCGCCATATGACGGTCGCCGATAACGTCGCCTTTGGACTCGAAGTCATGCCGAAAAAACAAAGGCCTTCGGCGGCAGAAATTCATAAGCGAGTGACACAACTGCTAGAAACAGTACAACTAGGCCACCTCGCACAGCGCTATCCTGAACAACTCTCGGGTGGACAAAAACAGCGCATTGCATTGGCCCGCGCACTGGCGACCCAACCAGAAGTCTTGCTACTGGATGAACCCTTTGGCGCCTTGGATGCTAAAGTGCGTAAAGAACTACGCCGCTGGCTACGCAGCCTGCATGATGAATTGAAATTCACCAGCGTGTTTGTGACCCACGATCAGGATGAGGCTCTTGAGCTTTCAGATAGAGTGGTAGTGATGAGCAATGGTCATATAGAACAGATTAATACACCTGCTGAGCTATACTCACACCCCAATAGTCGCTTTGTGTTTGATTTTCTTGGTAACGTCAATGTCTTTGAAGCCAGTTGGCAACAAAAACGTTGGGAAAATGGTCAAGCATTTTTAACACCTCCAGAACAGCCAGCACTGCAGCAAGATGGTGTTCTCTATGTACGCAGTCACGAATTAGCGCTGTCAAATAAGCCTAATAGTCAGGCCAATTTGCCGTTCAATATTGTCGCCATGACCCCCATTGGCGCCGAAGTAAGACTGGAATTAGCCCCACATGGCTGGCATAGCGAAGAACTGTGGGAAGCCAAATTCACCCACCATAATCTGCAGGAACTCGGGTTGCAAAAAGGCAGTGTAGTTTACGCTACCCCAAGAACAGCTTACTTCTTTGGTGCGCAGGGTGAGAGTTCACCGACGCGTCTAAGTTGGCCATTCCTGACTCCGGGCAGTCTCGCCTTTGATATCTAATGTCATCATAATAGGAATAAGCAGCATTAGCGGTACCACAGGGAGTGGATACCGCTAAGATTCAAACCATTTAGAGAGATATTGTCACGCCAAACACTAAAGCACTCATTAGGCATTGCCGCGACAACTTTTGGTGATAGCGACAGCTTTGATTTTTGATGCAAGCGGTAACGAGAAAGCCCAAGATACCGCCAAAACGTCAGCTAGATCTTGGCGCTGTCCCCTCCGAAGAAGTGATTAATCATGGATGGCATATACAGCCCATCCATGTTGAATCAATAGAGCTGATAAGCAGATTTACATCTAACAATCAATATATTAGATGTTTATAACAAATAATTATTGCAGAAGTACTCATAAAATCAGCGGGTAAACGAATTAACTAACCGAGGTTAATAATTCCAATTTCAGCCTATACATTTCATCAACTGACACCACTTTCACGCTGCTTATTTCAATAGAACCTTCTTTCGCCCATAAAAATGGATAAAAGCTCAGGCATTTATCTGTAGCTATCTGTGAATAGGTTTTTTGAAAGCGCTCTTTACCTAAACTCGCATAAAACTCATTGATTCTCTTTGTAGCTGACCATTGAAAAAAATCTGCGAACCCGATTTCTAACCCTTCCCAATGAATTGAGTCTGGCGACCAATAGTATATATTCCCAACATCTGCGCCTAAACCGCCGCCGTTGATAGCAAAAAATCCACCAACTACGTCATTCGCCACTAAAAGATAATGTGCACTTCTATTCCAATCAGTAAGGTTTCTAGACAATCTTTCATGTCCAGAGCCGAAAAATCGAATCCATCCATTGTCGATCAAAATCCCACCGGTTTCATAGGCAATAGCCCCTAATACCGAACGAGTCGATACCTGAAGGGATTCAAGTACTTCAACCCGATCCTTTGAAGGCGGCAGTATCTCTACACAATGCTCAGCACCAGCAACCATTTCATTGACTACTTTTATGCCAGAGTCTTCGATATCAATCAGTTCATATATACTTTTCAATCTCTTATCCTTATATCACTAATATCCAGCAAAACGACTCATCATTCATAACGGTACCTTGGGAATCTCGAAAATAACTAAGCCAATATAGCGTTTAAAAATGCTAGTTAGCACTCATGGCACTAAGCAAAAATCTTACTCATGGGCATTCACGGTTCGCCCTGCAGCCCATTGTCGTAGCGCATTGATTTTATCGCTCATGACCACAGATAAAGGCCGAGTTTTGCTCAGTTCTTCGAGTAGTAACAGCTGATCGACACTGCGCTCAACGCTTCTTGCGGTATACATGGCAGCAATTACCGCTTGTTCGATTTCGGCGCCGGAAAATCCTTGGCTACGAGCTGATAAAAGGGCGAGATCTAAGCTCGCCACATCGATTCCACGGCGCTTACAGTGGATTAAGAAGATGGCTTTGCGTATGGCTTCGTCGGGTAAATCGACAAAAAAGATTTCATCCATCCTGCCTTTTCGCATCAACTCTGGCGGCAGAGCTTGAATATCATTAGCGGTAGCCACCACAAACACTTCAGATTTACGCTCCGCCATCCAAGTGAGTAAGGTGCCAAGTATCCGCGTCGATGTTCCCTCATCACTGCTACTCCCGCTTAAGCCTTTTTCAATTTCATCTATCCAAAGCACACAGGGCGACATCATGTCAGCCAGATCCAGTGCGTTACGCAGGTTCTTCTCGGTTTCGCCTATGTATTTGTTATATAAGGCTGCCATATCGAGCCTAAGCAAAGGTCGTTGCCAAACGCCCGCAACCGCCTTAGCCGCGAGGCTCTTACCACTGCCCTGAACGCCCAGCAGTAAAATCCCCTTGGGCGCATCGAGCGCTTTGACGTGCTGAACTGGAGTCGGCTGACCGTCTTGGTCAATGGCGCTGACTGCCACTATGGGCGAGCGCTGCTTGAGCCATTTTTTAAGGTTATGCAGTCCGGCAACCTGTGAAAAATCACTGGTGTCGTATTCAAATTGCAACACACCATTAAGATCGAGTAGCTGAAACTTGGCTTTATTGATGGCGTCGATATCTGACAAGGTAATAGCACCGTCATTGACTATGGCTCTGCGTACGAGACGACGGGCATCGTCTAAAGTCACGCCTCGCAGATTATCGGCTAATTTGACCACAGCAGCATCATCGACCTGTAGCGGCGTACCTTGGTGACGAATTTTATCAACTTCAAGATAAATCAGATTTTGCAATTGCACTGTACTTGGCAAAGTTAAGTGAAAATAAGCGCAATAACGTTTGATTTCAGGCGGGATTTCAAAGGCATGGCTCACCAGCACTAATGTGTGTTGCAGCGTCTCGTACTCAAGGGCGATTTCTTTAAGCAAACGGACATTCTTAGGTGCATCAATCACAAAGGGATGAAAATCGCACAACACATAAATCCCCTGCTGTGAGGTTGATTTAATTTGCCCGAGTAGATCGGTTGGCTCACTATTAAACTTTTGCGCCGCCAAGGGCTTATCGACCCGTGCTAGGCCTTGGGTGATGCTCCATGTAAACACAGGTTGATAGAGCACACTTGCGACCCGCTTAAGCAGCTCAACCACGCGATATTCTTCATTGGTTTCAATCACTACAATTGGCGTATTGGAGCGCAGCACTGAGGTTAAATCGTGAATATCTTGCATGCTTTCAAATTCCTTTTTATTCACCCAAAATGGGTCATAAAAAAGTCCAGCGAACTGGACTTGATACAACAGACAAAAGTTAACCGATTAAGGGTTAATGTCCATCAAAAAACAAGTAATTCAACCAACCTTGCATCCTCAGCAATACTTTACGCATCACAGCGACATGATGGAAATGTTCAGTATAAATTGCAACCTGCCCAGAAACACCCGCAGGAAATTGCTTACGAATAGCATCATCTTCGATATCAATCAGCACAATAACGCGACCATTTTGAAATAAACGAGCCGATGACTGCAGCGCGCCGCCCATTTGAACTTCACCTTCAGCCATAGCGGGTAATATTTTCGCCACTTTTCCCTTAAAGATTTGTCCTGGAGCGGCATCCAATATCACTTCAGCTTCATCACCTTCCTGCAAACGCATTAACGAGTTTTGCCAGAATGCCCCCGCAAAGTAGCGCTGCTCGTCGGGAATAAAGCTCATTACTGGACGTAATGGTAAAGGCACTGCCATCGCTCCCGCACGAAGTGCCATTTGCGTCACCACACCATCTGCAGGTGCCCGCACGACGGTCTGTTCTAAATCGTAGAGTGCACTGGCTAGATCAGCTTGCAAGCCAGCTACTTTGGTATTAACACCATCAATATTAGATTCATAGGCCAGTCTAACCCGCAGTTCTTCAGCATTCGCGACAGTCAGTTGTGCCTCTGAGGCTAAGTACAATTGACGCCTATTATCGAGTTCCAGTTCAGTAAAAGGCGAATTCGCGCCCCCTTTCTTGCGGCCTAACTCATAACGCTCGAAGGCAGATTTATTACGGTCTTTATCGGCCCTAGCGCGCTCTACATTAGCCTTAGCCGACTCCCACGCCGCGGCGAGTTGTGGCACTTGGAGCTCTGCTTCCATCAAAGCTGCGCGTTTACGTTTAACAACGGCCTCGAAGGGAATAGGATCGAGACGAAATAACACATCCCCTTGTTTAACAGGCATATTAGGCTGCACTTCCACCGAAGTCACTAAGCCTTTTACTGCGGGTGTGATAGGGATAGTGACAAAATATTCACGGGCAAAACGAGAATAAGGATGGTTGTAATTCATCACGAGCAATAAGGCACCAATAATGAACACCCCACCCAGCACTGCGGTGGGAACAGTCCATTTATTCATCGGAATTTTAAAGATTTTAAAGATAGCAATACACACGGCCGCATAGGTGAGTATGAGTAATAAATCCATGTTATACCTCAACTTTGTCTGTTTTTATCGCATCCACAGCAGGCGCTATATTCATGGGAGTTATTTGCTCTAACTGTTCAAGCCGAGTCTGAAGCCCTCTGACTGTCTCGCGCAATAAATTCACATCCTCCTCTAAAACTAATTCTCGCTTCATTACAGTATTGAACCCCCAACCGCGATCTTCACGGTATAAAGTCGCCCAGATCCATAAAAATGGCCAAATTGCATGTAGGGTGAATAGACTCACCCACCCGGCGATATGCAATGCATCTTGCTGGGGATGATTACGTTTTTTGGCTATTTCATAGGGGATATCATGAATGGCAATGACACCATAAAACATAATAATGATGACAAAAAACAAAATACCTAACGCAAAGTAATCTAAGAACATCTGCATCTCCTTGTATTAATAATATGTATTCCATCCCAAAGATTAGTGGATGGTCTCTAAACATGCCACCAACATAACATTAACATTTGAGTTTACTCTCAACCTCAGCTCCAATATTAACCAAAGATATGCTGTTTCGTTTTTGCCCCCAGTGATCCGGGACACACTTGTCAATTTACTCCATGATCCTAAAGCCTGTTCAGGCTAAACTAGCCACATCATTGCGGCATAGAACGCAAGCATAAAACCCATCATCCCTACAATCTCAAAGGTACCCACACATGATAGGCACTCCCTACACTGAGGGCGCACGACGCGCCATGTTGCTCGGCTGCGGTGAACTTGGCAAAGAAGTGGCCATTGAACTACAACGCTTAGGCGTTGAAGTGATTGGCGTTGACCGTTACGCCAACGCCCCCGCCATGCAAGTCGCGCATCGCTCCCATGTGATCAATATGCTCGATGCCAACGCCCTGCGTGCGGTTATCGAGTTAGAAAAACCGCACTTAGTCATCCCAGAGATTGAAGCCATCGCCACCCAAACCTTAGTGGACATGGAAGCCGAAGGGGTGAATATTATCCCGACTGCTCGGGCAACAAAGCTCACTATGGACAGGGAAGGTATTCGTCGTCTCGCTGCTGAAACCTTAGGTTTACCGACTTCTCCGTATTTTTTCTGTGATACCGAAACCGAATTTAATCAAGCGATTAGTGAAATTGGTGTTCCCTGTGTGGTGAAGCCAGTCATGAGTTCCTCGGGCAAAGGCCAAAGCGTTATTCGCGATATCGCCCTCAGCCATAAAGCGTGGCAATACGCCCAAGAAGGCGGACGCGCCGGCGGCGGTCGCGTGATAGTCGAAGGCTTTATTCCCTTCGATTATGAAATCACCCTGTTAACCATCAGCGCAGTCAACGGCATTCATTTTTGTGCGCCCATTGGCCACAGGCAAGAAGATGGCGATTATCGCGAGTCATGGCAGCCACAAGCCATGTCCGATGAAGTGTTAGCAAAATCCCAAGCGATTGCGAGCAAAGTCGTCGAAGCCCTTGGCGGTTATGGACTATTTGGCGTAGAACTGTTTGTTAAAGCCAATGAAGTGTATTTCTCTGAAGTCTCGCCAAGACCCCACGACACAGGCTTAGTCACACTCATCAGCCAAGACTTATCGGAATTTGCCCTGCATGTTAGAGCTATTCTCGGCCTGCCTATTCCCAATATCCATCAGCATGGTCCAAGTGCCTCGGCGGTGATTTTGGCCGAAGGCATCTCAAACAATATCCGCTATCAAGGGATTGGGGCGGCATTAGAAGCGGTCAATACTCAGCTTAGATTATTCGCCAAACCCGATATTGATGGTCGCCGCCGTTTAGGTGTCGCGCTTGCCCGTGATATCGATATAGACAGCGCAATCAGCAAAGCACTCGATAGCGCCAGTAAAGTGAAAGTCATCTTTTAAGCGGGTTTAAGCGTTTAAAATTGGCTTTAAGTACAAGTGACACATCAAAGGGAAATGCGCTTTAATGCCATTTCCCTTTTTCAACACAGAGCCGCACTAATAAAAAGTGACGGCCCAAAATCGACAGTCCCAAATCGACAGAGTAAACTAACGCCCTTTCTTGCTAGCCCTCATCTTTAAGTTGCGGCTTAACCCTGATAAGTAAAACCAACAGTAGACCCCAATATGCATCTTCAGCCTTCTTGCTTTACCTCTTTCACACAAGCCATTGATGCCTATGCCCTGCCGCAGCGTTTTACCTTTCCTTTCTATTACGAGCCACATCCATTGTGCGTGATCGCTGCCAACGAATTACAACGCCACCTTGAGACTCAAAACGATTGGCAACATAACTTTGGCCTCACGGGGGAGTTAACCGGCGCCATTGGCAAGATGTTTGGTGTGCTTTTAGTGCAAGATCTGCAGGGAAAAGTAGGCTATTTGTCGGCATTTTCGGGCAAGTTAGCTGAGCAGAACCATTGGCCACGCTTCGTTCCACCTGTGTTTGATATGCTGGCTAAGGACAATTTTTTCCACGCCGAAAATCTGCAAATCAACCAAATTAACGAACAGCTACTTGCAGTAGAAAATCACCCCGATATTCCTCGGCTATCGAGCGAACTCAACGCTGAGCAAGCCCAAGCACAAGCCAAGCTTGCCGCCCACAGGCAAGTGATGATTGACGGCCGTCAATCCCGCAAGACGCAGCGCAATCAACTCGCAATGCAATGGGCTGCTAATCCAACTGATGAGACATTGCGTGAAAACGCAGTAACTGAAGCCAAGCTCAGCCAAGAAAGTATCAATGAAAAGAATCAGTTAAGAGATATTAAGCACTATTGGGATGAACGTATCCATGCCATCAGCCAAGCGTTAACTCTGCTCACTGATAAGCGTGACGCATTAAGACTACAGCGTAAACAGCTCTCGGCGGCGCTGCAGCAAAAGCTGTTTGAGCAGTATCGTTTTTTGAATATTCGCGGCGCAGAAAAAAGCCTTAACGGCATATTTAACGGGACGGTTGAGTTAACACCGCCCGCAGGCTCGGGAGAATGTGCCGCCCCTAAGTTGCTACATTACGCCTTTAAACACGGTCTTAAACCATTGGCGATTGCCGAATTTTGGTGGGGGGCGCCGCCAAAATCAGAAATTCGCCAACATAAGCAGTTTTATCCTGCCTGTCTGCGTAAATGCCAACCTATCTTGGGGCATATGCTCGAAGGGCTTATTGTCGATGAAAATCCGCTGCTGACGAACCCCGCCGAAGGCAAAACCTTAAGCATCCTCTACCAAGACGAGGCGATGGCGATTGTGAACAAACCCGCCGAGTTTTTATCAGTGCCCGGCAAAGAGATTGAAGACTCAGTGTATTCGCGCATGCAGCAAATGTTTCCCAATGCCACTGGGCCACTTATCGTCCACAGGCTCGATATGTCGACCTCGGGATTAATGGTGATCGCATTGACAAAAGACGCCCATAAACAGCTGCAAAAACAGTTTATCCAGCGCACAGTAACTAAGCGTTATGTGGCACTTTTAGCAGGGATCCCTACAGCAATGGCAGATAAGCAGGCAGCAGGACAAATCTCTTTACCCCTACGTGGCGATTTAGACGATAGACCGAGGCAACTCGTTTGCCACGAGTTTGGCAAAGCGGCCCAAACCTATTGGGAATTAAGCCATATCGATGAAATGGCACGTACAGCCCGCGTATATCTATCCCCAAAAACGGGCCGAACCCATCAACTCAGAGTTCACTGCGCCCACTCAGAAGGGCTAAATACGCCCATTGTGGGTGACGATCTGTACGGCACTCGCGCCAATCGCCTGCATCTGCATGCCGATTTATTGATGCTTCAACATCCCGTCACCCGTGAACAGATGCGCTTTCAAGTCGATCCTGATTTTTGAGATCTGAGTTCTGATATTGATTAGCAAGGCACCAAAAGGAAAACCAAGCTTAGTGGGCATTATCAGAAGTTTGACCGCGATGTATAAGTGGCATTTTTCGGGCATAGTAATGCCTCACTCAAAACGAACCGACAGCGGTAGTATGGGCATAGGCAATCTGGTTAAAAACATAAGCCGAAATCAATGGTTCTTATTTGCTTTGTTGAGCGCCGCCGTATTTATGAGCGCCTGTCAGCCAGCATCGAACGCTAATGAAACCACGGCTAGCCCAAATACCAGTGTCGCAGTAAAAGCCGCTACAGAAGCAACAACCCTTCGAGCGCCACTTTCACAGGAAGTCTATATCTGGCAGCGCCAATGGCGCCCCGCCAATCAAACGGCATTAGTGCAAAGCCAAGATGCATTTCAAGGATTACGTATTTTAGCGCTGCAAGCACATCCAAAACCCAATGGCGCAGACATTTGGTTTGAAGTTGCGGTCAATCATGCTTGGTTGCAGGCAGATCCTAGGCCAAAAATTGCCGTGATTCGCTTAGATGGTCAACTTACTCGACTCAATGATGCTGAGATCATCAGTAAAATCAGCCAAGTACTTAACAGCTGGCAGGCTAAAGGCACTAAAATCGCTGGGGTTGAAATCGACCACGACAGTGCCAACAGTAAGCTGCCAGCCTATCGGGATTTTCTTAAAAAGCTTAAAGCGCAGTTACCCGCAGAACTCAAACTCAGCATTACTGCACTGCCCGCTTGGCTCAGTAGCGCCGATTTTCCCGTGTTACTCACCAGTATTGATGAACTGGTGCTACAAATTCACAGCGTAAGCGATCCACGCCTCGGACTATTCGATGCGACTCAAGGTTGGCAGTGGGTGCAGCAACTCTCAAATATCAGCACTGTGCCTTACCTTATTGCACTCCCCGCCTATGGTTCAGCGGTCATCAGTACAGCTTCAGGTTATAAAGTTGAAAGTGAAACACCGCTGCGCGATCAACTCAAATCAGTCAATGTAGTACAGGAACTGATGGCCGATCCTCTAGTATTACAAGCCTTTGTGCAAAAACTACACACTCAAAAAGATGCCAAACTCAGAGGCATTATCTGGTTTAGGCTGCCGCTGGAAGGGGATAAAAGGGTTTGGGCACTCAACACCTTAATCGCCGTTGCACAGCAAGGTGAACTTGCCGCCAAGATTGAATTAGTGATCTCAAGCGATAACAAGGCCACAGCCCAAACGATATTAGCCGCTGAAAATAAGCCAAAAAATCTGGAAATCCGCAAGCCACAGCTATTCCAACTGAGCTTAATGAATCACGGTAATATTGCAGGTGAAATTCCTCCTCTTTTGTCGCTAGCGGGACAAGCTTGCAGCGGGTATGATGCGCAAAATGGCTATAGCGTAATACAAAAAGATGGGCTGTTAACGTGGCAATGGCGAGCTGAGAATACAGCAGCGTTGACACCAACCAAAACAGTTTCACGCACTGCAATCATGCCTATGCCGCAATCAAACAGAGACATTCAAACACACATGCTCAACCCTGGCGGCCAAAAAGTGATAGGCTGGGCACGTTGTGAGTCATTATATTTACAGGGAATTTATGCGCCATAAGCCAAAACTATCGTTTACCATGGCAACACCCAATCGGGCTTTTATGCTTAAAAAGACCACGCTCATTTGTTTAAGCTTATTTTCCCCTATGCTATTGGCCTGCGGCCCCGATTTTCCTTTGCAACTCACTCAGGATAGGCAGAGCAATCTCAGTTATTTACCGCAAACCTCTTTCAGCCAGCAGCTCACCGCCCTCGCCAAGCCTTTAACTTGGCAGTATCAAGATGCACCCGCTGCACAGGAATATCTGTGGGATGAAGTGCATAGCCGTTATCTTTCACAAACTCGCGCCTTTGAAAACAGCGAGTTAAGTGACGCCCATTTGGCCTTAGTGAACACTTTGCGGGATGCAACGGGCCCCATTGAAGCCGAACAAATGGCCGCTAAGTTAGACAAAGATCTACCACAAGCGCTAACTTGGTACACCTTAGGTGCCGTAGCGTTTGAAGCAAAAGATTATGAGAGGGCGAGTAACTATTTCAGCAAAATCATTAAATTACCACAAAGTGAACGCGCATCTCGTAGCCTGTGGGCACTCTATTCGCTGTCGCGTATTGAGCTTATCTTAAGCAAGACTTCGGCTGATCCTGAACATTTTAATCGTGCCAATGCTTACCTGACACAATTACAAACCGAAGTCGCACAAGGCGCCGCCGATCCCCTGCGTTTGAGTTTAGCGAGCTTAGGTGAACAAGCCTATATCCTGCTACACCAAGGCCAGCCGCTCCCGCAATTGGCCAATCAAGCTACAGGTGAAACTGAGTCAGAGCTGCAAATGACTCTCACCCCTGATGCACTGAATAAAGCTATTGAGCTCTATGCCACCCAATCGGTACAGGGCGATAGCGGCGGTTATGATTCCTTATTGATGTTAAGCCGCACTTTGATGGGTAAAGAGATTGCTGAACTTAAGCCGCTACTGCAACAGGCGAGCGTGCAGCAGTTATTGATTGCCTATTGGCAAAGCAGCACTAATGAATTCGCCTACAATGGCCAGCTTTCAGAAATGGGATTAAAGGTTGCTGGGCTCCTTAAAGTATTTCCAACCGATGGCTTACAGCTCAACCATGGCGATAAATTAGCGGCGATTTATTACCAGTTAGGGGATTATGCCAGTGCTGAGCGCCTATTAACGCTAGCGAAACCGAGCGGCCTCACTTGGTGGCTCAACGCAAAATTAATGCTACAAAAGGGCGATCAAGCAGAAGCTGCCAAGGCCTATGCTCAGGCAGCGCGTCACTTCCCTGAGCAACTCAATAAGATCTCGGCCACAGTTGACGCTAAAGAAACTCAGCAACAAGCCATTAATGCCGATGAAGATACAGCCACTTACTGCCGTATTCGTGCCGAGCAAGGGGTGTTGTCACTAGAGCGTGGCGAATATGTCGATGCGCTCAATCACTTACTCGCCAGCGGTGATGAGTACTGGCAAGACATCGCCTATGTGGCGGAGCGCGTGCTCACCACGGCTGAACTTAAGTTATTTGTCGACGAACATGTGCCATTTATCGCCTTTGAATACCCTAAAGACAGCGACTGGTACGATAATATTGAGCCAATTAACAACCGCTTGCGCTACTTGTTAGGTCGCAGGCTATTACGCGAAGGCGCGATAGCTGAAGCGCCAGTTTACTTCCCTAATCCTAAACTGAATGCCAGCGCCCTTGCCTACGGCACAGAGTTGAATGCAGCGAAAAAAACAAAAGGCATTGATAGCGCGAAAGCCTATTGGGCTGTTGCCGAACTTGCCCGCCACCAAGGCATGGAACTCTTAGGGTTTGAATTAGCCCCGGATTACACTATTTACCAAGGTGTGTTCGATCTAAGTGATTGGAATGAACCGAGCAAACTGGCTGAGAAAGAACAGCTGCGGATCAGTGCCAGCCAAGCAATCCCCGATAAACGCTTCCATTATCGCTACACGGCAGCAGAACTAGCCAACAAGGCATCGGATCATGTACCCCACAACAGCCAAGCCTATGCAGCGCTACTCTGCCAAGCCACTGGTTGGGTCTTGTATCGAGATCAAGAGCTTGCCCTGCGTTACTACAAAAAATACGTCGCCAACGGCCCCTTTGTGCCTTGGGCCGAGAAATTTGGTTTGCAGTGTGAAGCGCCCGATTTTGACGGTGCAGTAAAACGAGCGCAGGCGAATGAAATGGCAGAATGGAACGCACTGTACCACAAGCTGAAAAAGCCCGTCGTATTTGGCGTATTAGCCATCACAGGCTTATTGGGTGTGTGGTGGATGCGTAGAAGAAAAACTCAATAATAAATAACCATTAACGTCTTTCTCTCTCAACGTCGATATGATGAAAAGAGAGGAAGACGCATACCGCTTTACTTGTTCACGCAGTTAATCACTTCCCCCTTCAAATAACCGTTCAAATTCGCCACTGCGATATTGAGTAGACTTTGTCTTGCTTCCTTCGTCGCCCACGCATTATGGGGGCTGATGCTGATATTAGGCGCACGCAATAAGGGATTATCTGCAGTGGGCGGCTCAGTCGATAACACATCAACGCCGGCAAATAACTTGCCTTGAGCCAGCGCAGCAGCAAGCGCGGCTTCATCAATTAATCCACCGCGCGCTGTATTAATCAGCAACGCATTAGGCTTCATCAAGGCGAGGGTTTGTTGATTGATAAATTGCTCAGTTTCTGGAGTAAGCGGACAATGGAGCGAAATAATATCTGATTCGCTAAGCACAGTATCACGTGGCGCCCACGTCACGCCTTGGGGTAAATCCTTGATGATTGAACGAGTATTGACAAGAACTTTCATCCCGAATGCGAGGGCAAGCGTTCCCACCTGCTGACCGATATCGCCATAACCTATTAAGCCTAAAGTCTTGCCTTTTAAAGATTGCAACGGCATTAAAGTAAAACAAAAATCTTGGCAGTTCACCCACTGCCCATCGACCACAGCTTGATGATGGGCGGCCACGGCTTGGGTGTGATGCAGAATATGGGCAAACACCATTTGCGCAACGGCATCAGGCGCATAAGCGGGCACATTAGTGACCACTATACCTTGCGCTTTAGCTGCCGCGATATCGACAACGTTCGTGCCCGTGGCCAATACGCCTATGTATTTGAGACTAGGAAGTTGCGCTAGCGTCTTTGCATTCAACGGCGTTTTATTGGTGAGAATGACTTCAGCACCTTGGGCTCGCGCGACAATATCAGCGCCACTCGTGCGGGAAAAACACGCAAACTCGCCTAATTCATTTAAGGATTGCCAGCAGAGATCGCCAGGATTTAAGGTTTCACCATCAAGTACTACTATTTTCATGCCACTAAATCTCCTTTTAAGACGATGCGTTAGATCTAAAAACTGACTTTGAGCCCAAGGTTAGCCTGAGCCTGCCATATCACATCTGACGTAATATGCCATAGGCAATCATCTTCATTGCAAAACAGCGAAGTGTCACTGTTGATAAAAGTCGCATAACCCCGAATATCCGCAAACAGGCCAAAGTGTGGCGTCACTTGATACTCTACCCCGCCACCAATCCCCATGGAGAAACGCGTTTCGCTCGACCAACCGCTAGGCAGCATGCGGGTGATCCCCGCGCTGGCGGTGACATAGGGCTGGATATCGCCACGGGGGAAATATAAAGTACCACCCAAGTGGATGTAATCTAAATCTAACGAGGTAAGAAAGTCTGGCGTAAACAAGCCGCCACTTTTCAGTTCAGAGGCTTGATGACTATATAAAAGATAAATATTACCGGGATCATTGGTGCCAATACCCACCATCAAACCGTAATGACTCGACTCCTCAACCTTCACATCGGCCTTATCACCAGTTTGATCTGTGTTGACCTCATATTGATTCACATCAAATTGACCGCCCCCCAGACTATAACCACCAAAAGGAGCGATAAATACCTCGGCCTGCGTAGACATAGCCACAGGTAACAAACTCGCCAACAGCAACAAACGGTAAGTGTTTTTCATAATGAATTCCTTATCTTTTACAAAAACCAATTTAATCAAGGCTAACGCATACCGCGCTCAGACTTGACTCTGTCATAGGCTGCTTGAATATCCTGAGCCTTACGATTAGCTAGCTCCATCATTTCCGGTGGCAACCCTTTCGCCACTAACTTATCGGGATGATGTTCATTCATCAATTTACGGTAAGCCCGCTTAACTTCTTGGTCGCTAGCTTCGTTCGTAATGCCAAGTAAACTGTAGGCATCAGTAATCGATGTTTTATTGCCACTCGATGTTTGATGGAAACGAAACTCCGCCTGCCAGCGTTTAAGTAATTCATCTAACTGCGCTCGACCATAACCTAACTCTTGAGCAATCGTCATCAAGATAGCGTGCTCAGCGGGATCCAATTCACCATCAGACAGTGCCGTTTGGATCTGGATTTCGATGAACATCTGCACTAACTCTTTGCGTCCCATCGTAATAACACGGAAAGCTTGTAAGCTGCTGCGCAAATCAAAATCCGCCGATTTACCCTCACGAAATGCCTGTTGCGCTTCTTTACGGGCTTCCCCCGTTAAACGCATTTGATCCATTAATAAGGTCGCAATGCGAATATCGGTTTCGGTAACATGTCCTGATGCTTTCGCCACATGCCCCATTACTGCAAATGTGGTATTAAAGAAAATGGCTTGGCGATTCTTAGCCTGCCCTAGAATCTGTCGAAAACCCACGCCCGATGCTGCACGCTTATCGTAAAGATGACCGAGCCACAAACCTAGCAGCGCACCAAAAATACGGCCGAACATAAAGCCAATGACAAATCCAAAAAACTTACCCCAAAGCCGCATCTTATTTCCTGATTTCTATTATGTATTTGATGCACTAGCTTAATCCTATGGATATGCCAGCACCGAAATTTACTTGTTACTTTGTAACCTTAGTTCAAGCGCTTGCAATCGTGCAATGGTACCGACATCACACCAAAATCCATTAAACAAGGCACCACTAACTCTGTCTTGAGCCATTTGCGATCGGAGCAACGGACCCAGTGCAAAGGCGCCCTGCGGCGTGTCATGAAATAGCGCAGGGTGATAAATGCCCATGCCCGAAAACGTGTGCTTAACATCGCCACGCTCCTGCACTTGATGACCATTCAAAGCAAAATCGCCATTTGGATGCTGCTCAGGATTAGGCACTAACCATAAGTGAGCGAGCCTATCCGCAGCCAGTTGCGTGATTGGCGGTAAAGCATCAATAAACACATCACCATTAATCACTAAAAAAGGTTCGTCGCTTCCGTCCTCACACAATAAAGGCAAAGCGCGTTTAATACCGCCGCCGGTTTCTAACGCACTCTCTTCGGCGCTATACCGAATGCGCACCCCAAAAGTGCTGCCATCGCCCAGAGCTTCGACTAACTTATGCCCTAGCCAAGCATGGTTGATGACGATATCGACTATGCCTATCGCGGCAAGTTTTTCAATATGATAAACAATCAGCGGCTTACCTAACACTGGCACCATAGGTTTAGGCAAACTATCCGTTAACGGCCGTAACCTTTCCCCTCGTCCAGCGGCCAAGATCATGGCTTTCATTGCTTAACCTCAGATGAAGACTGACTCACAGTAAACGCAGGTAACACACGACGAGTTAACCAGTGTGCAAATGGCACGAGTTCGGGATACTGCAGCGAGATGTCGACAATATACGTTAATGTCAGTGGAATATCCGCCATATACGCAGGTTTACTATCGCGATAGTTTAACCGTGCAAAAATCCCCACCGCCTTAATGTGGCGCTGTAAGCCCATGAGATCAAACCAAGTTTGATATTGCTCAAAAGGAGTCTGTGCGGAAATAAAACCAAGCGCTAATGCTTGCTGATAATGATACCGCATCAAGTCTGCGACTAACGGCTGCGGCCAACGAATATAACAATCGCGTAGTAGTGATACCGCATCGTAAGTCACAGGACCAACGACGGCATCCTGAAAATCAATCACGCACAGCTTGTCCGCTTGCAGCATAAGATTACGGCTATGGAAATCCCTATGCATTCCCACACTAGGTTGAGACAGCGCATTGCCGACGAGGCGATCAAAAGTATCATTCAGCAACTGCAACTCTGCCGCGTCCAAAGACAAATTAAGATGTGTTCCTAACAGCCACTCAGTAAAAATGTGTAATTCACGGCGCACAAAGGCTTCATCGTAGTTAGGTAATGCCTGAACTAAACCGCTATCAAGATTCTTGCACTCAATCACAGCGGCCACTTGCGGTAATAAATCGAGCGCCTGACGGTAAAACCCTTCCACATTTTGTACCGTCAATACAGATAAGAGTTGGGTATCGCCCAAATCACTCATCAACATAAAACCCAAATCGGCATCGGCGTGGATTACTTTTGGAACTGTCAGTCCCACGGCTGAATAAGCATTCGACAGTGCAATAAAGGGGGCGATAGGCACTAACTGAGGCGGTGAATCAGCGGCGATAAAGGTAGCATCAGGCATCGAAATCCGAAAGTAACGCCTAAAACTTGCGTCTCCGGAAATCAACACAGGCATCACCTCACAGGAAAAATAAGCATTCAGCCACTGATTAAGGGAAAGAAATCTCGGATCGGATAAAGTCATTTCATGGCTCTTAAAGAAAAATTGCTTTATTATAGCTGGCATAGAATTTGGAAACAGCTAAGAAATTGAGAGATTTATTAAGCGATGTTGCGTTTGTCAATTGCAACTTTCCCCATCCATACTTGTCCAGAATAAGAAATCATAATTACTGACCTAAAGATGCAGATCCGATACCTTCTGGCCCTGAGCCTGTTACCGCAATTAGTCCTGGCAGACGACTCTCTAACCGCTTCGGCATCCCAATGCTTAATCGAACCGCCAGTACCCCGTATCGTATCTCAAACCCAAGGGATGAGTGCGGCTGAACTCAACAAAATTCGTATTGCGTCTGATAACACCAATGCCGAAATGGGGAAGCAGGCGATTTTCCGTGGCGATGTGGTTTTTAGCCAAGGCGATAGGCACATAGCTGCCGATGAGGCGATTTTAGATCAAGCTACTGAACAGTTTGATGCCAATGGTAATTTAGTCTTTCAAGACAGTAACTTCACCGTTACAGCCGAATCCTTACAAGCTCAAATGCGGACAAACCGTGCCACCCTTAAAGGCGCACAATATTGGATCCATGGCCAACAAGTTCACGGTGATGCCGAAAAACTGCAAATTACTATCAATAACAATTTAATTTTAACGAATACCAACTTCACTACTTGCCCTCCTGACAATGTGTCTTGGCTACTCGAGGCCGAAAAGATCAAGATCAACAGTGAAGAAGAATGGGGCGAAATTTGGAATGCCAAACTAAGAATTGGCGGTGTACCTGTATTCTATATTCCCTACATGACAGTCCCCGTTTCAGACAAACGTAAATCTGGCTTTCTCTACCCTAGTTTTAGCACTAGCACTACTGATGGTGTCGAAATTTCCGCACCCTATTATTGGAATATTGCCCCAGAGTACGATTTAACATTTACACCTAGCTATATGTCAAACCGTGGTTTATTCACTAAAACAGAGTTTGGTTATCTGGCGGGTGAGGCCCAAAATGGCCGAGTCAATTTAGAATATCTAGGCAATGACCAATTGATCGATGGTAGCCCGAATCGCTACTTATATAACTGGCAGCATCAAGGGGCGATCGACAAAAATTGGCGTGTATTAGCGAATTTTACCGATGTATCAGATAACAATTATTTCAATGACTTAAAGTCAGATGTTAACCGTGCAACCGATAACCAGTTATCACGCATAGGTGAAATCAGCTACTTCGAAAGTAACTGGGATCTAAGCACCCGAGTACAAGATATTAAAGTACTGGGTGAGGATGAAAAACCATATCAAGTCATGCCTCAGGTTAACTTTAACTATCGTGCCGCTGATTTTTGGAACAATTTAGATTTTGGTTTTAATTCAGAGCTAACGAATTTTGCCCATCAGGACAACAATGTTAATACGGCGACTCGTTTGTACATGTCACCAAGCGTAACTCTGCCAATACATGGGCCTTCAGGCTCGCTCACCAGTCAAGTTAAGTTGATGCAGACCAATTATTGGCAGCATAACGAAGATCCAGACATAGTTGTTGACGACACAGTGAATCGCACCATCCCGCAGGTACGGATTAATGGTCAAATCAACTTCGAACGTTTTACTGAGCTTTTCGATCAAAACTACCGCCAAACGCTCGAGCCACAATTTCAATATCTTTATGTCGGCTACGAAGATCAACGCAACATAGGCATTTATGATACGGCTCAATTACAGGACGACTACTTTGGTCTATTCCGTGATCGTCGCTTCTCGGGTCTGGATCGGATTTCCGATGCAAATCAAGTCACTCTAGGTGTTACTACACGCCTGTTTGATAGTCACAACCAAGAAGCCACTAAATTCAGCCTAGGACAAATTTTTTACCTGCAAGACAGTAAAGTCGGTTACGAAGACAGTATTTTTGAGTCTAATCAATCAACTTCAGTACTTGCTGCAGAGTTAGATACCCGCTTGTCCCATGATTGGTATATGGGGGCTGCGATTCAGTACGATACCAACACCAGTGACAATAAAAAATCTGAAGTCACCTTAGATTTCAGACCTGAAGCGAATAAATTACTGCAATTTAGCTATCGCTATGTCCCTGATTTATTGAACTCAAATACCAATGATACAGTGAACATCTCCCAAGCGGGCGTTCGTGGCGCTTGGCCAATCAGTGACGATCTCTACTTTGTTGGTAATTGGTATTATGACCTTAACGAAAGTCGCAGTATTGAAACTTACACAGGTATCCAATACGAATCATGCTGTTACGCAGTAAGACTTAGTTATCATTATCGCATTAAAACCAACTATGACGACAATATAGGTTCTGCCACAATTGATCCTCGTGAGCAGTTTGATAGTGGTGTCTACCTGAACTTAATCATTAAGGGACTCGGTGGTTCTGGCCCATTAGGCGTATCCGATATGCTCAATGACGGCCTGTTTAACTACAGAAAACCGCTTTATCTGAGGAATTAGCAAAGAATTGTGATAGATTGCTGAACCTCAACAAGGACTCAGAGTCCAAACAGATTAATGAGTGCTTTACCGTTCACCTTTTGCTAAAGCGAATAAAAGCGGATCTTAAGGTCTAACCTTGCACTCAAATGCGTCGCCAAAAAATTACATTAGGGCAACTCACTGTAATTTCGATATAAATGGTAAAGTTATTTCAATTAAGCCGTCGAACCTGACCTTAGAACGTGCCAAGGATTTTGTGGATGAAACCCAGTAAACATCTGATTTTTGCTTTATTTGCACTCGCGATCAGCCAACCTACATTGGCCGCACCCCAGCCGCTCGACCGCGTTGCAGTCCAAATTAACGACGGCATAGTGCTCGAAAGTGAAATCACTAACATGATTGACACTGTTAAAGCGAATGCCAAAGCAGCAAACCAATCATTACCTTCTGACAGTGCCCTGCGTACTCAGGTGATTGAGCGTTTAATCTTAACTCGCCTACAATTGCAAATGGCCAGTCGTATAGGGCTGAATATTGGTGACTTACAACTAGACCAAGCGATTGAAAACATCGCGCGCGAACAAAAAATGTCTGTCGCGCAGATGCAACAAAAAATTGAAAGCGAAGGTTTAAGTTTCAGCCAATACCGCGAACAATTGCGCGAAGAAATCACTCTAGGTGAAATTCAACGTATTCAAGTACAACGCCGTATTCAAGTATCACCACAGGAAATTACTAGCCTAGTCAAACTCATCCAAGAACAAGGGATGAAAGATGTGGAATACCAAATTGGCCATATCCTGATTGACGTGCCTAATAACCCCACCAGTGAACAACTCGAAGCATCAAGCAAACGCGCCAATATCGTATTAGAACGTTTGAAGAGTGGTGAGGATTTCCGTCGTACCGCTATCGCTTCTTCTTCAGGTCCTAAGGCACTCGAAGGCGGTATTTGGGATTATATGAACATCAACGAAATGCCAACTCTGTTCGCCGAAGTGATTAACGGTGCGAAAATGGGTGACATTATCGGCCCGATTAAGAGTGGTGCAGGTTTCCATATTATTAAGATCATGGATGCTCGCGGCCTACAAACCAAAGAAATCGAAGAAGTTAGAGCGCGCCACATTTTGCTCAAGCCATCGCCGATCCTGTCAGAAGACCGCGCTAAAGCCATGCTTGAGCAATTCCTGAAGCAAATCCGCTCAGGTGAAGCTAAGTTTGAAGACCTAGCGCGTCAGTACTCAGAAGACCCTGGTTCGGCAACAAAAGGTGGTGAATTAGGTTGGGCAGAACCAAGCATTTACGTACCTGAGTTTGCTCAAACGCTCAACAGTTTGAAAAACGACCAAATTAGTGAGCCATTCCGTACGACTCACGGTTGGCATATCACTCAGTTAGAAGAACGCAGAAAAACCGACGCCACGGATCAGTTCAATAGCAACCGTGCGCACCAGTTGATCTTCCGTCGCAAATTTAACGAAGAACTGCAAAACTGGCTAGACGAAATGCGTTCAGACGCATACATTGAAATCTTCCAGCCAGAGACCAATCGAGGTTAATTCTAATTGAGCACTAAACGTATTGCCGTTACCCCAGGCGAACCCGCAGGTATTGGCCCCGATTTAGTCGTACAACTCGCTCAGCAGGCTTGGCCTGCTGAGTTAGTCGTTTGTGCGGATCCAGAATTACTTGCGAGCCGCGCGAAACGACTCGGTTTGCAAGTGACTTTCCGCCCTTACCAGCCAAATCAAGCTCCTAAACCGCAAGAAGCGGGCACATTAACCATAGCGCCCTTTAAGTTAGTGAGCGAATCGATTTGTGGTCAGCTCGATGAGCAAAACAGCACTTATGTAGTTGAAACCTTGCGTTATGCGGGCGAAAAAAACATGAGCGGCGAGTTTGATGCTGTCGTGACAGGCCCCGTGCATAAAGGCATTATCAATCAAGCAGGTATTTCCTTTAGTGGCCATACTGAGTTTTTTGCCCATCAAGCAAATTGCCCCGATGTAGTGATGATGCTGGCAACGCCGGGTTTGCAAGTGGCACTCGTGACCACCCATATTCCTCTGGCCTATGTTGCAAAAGCCATAACACGCCAACGCTTACAGCATATTATCAAGATTCTACATGCCGATCTCATCAGCAAATTTGGCATAGTTTCACCGAAAATTTATGTCTGTGGTCTCAATCCACACGCAGGTGAAGACGGCCATTTAGGGCGTGAAGAAATCGACGTGATTATTCCTGCACTCAACGAGTTGAGAGAAGAGTTCCAGATGAATATTGTCGGCCCATTACCGGCCGATACTCTGTTCCAACCTAAATATTTACAGGACGCCGATGTCGTCTTGGCCATGTACCATGACCAAGGACTTCCCGTTCTCAAGTCACAAGGATTTGGCAAATCGGTAAACATCACCTTAGGTTTACCTTATATTCGTACCTCGGTTGACCACGGTACGGCGCTCGATCTCGCGGGTACAGGCAAGGCCGATATTGGCAGTTTTGTCTGTGCTCTGAATAAAGCCATTGAGTTATCCTCAAAGAACTAAACGATTACATTATTAATGAGCAACAAAGTACATTTAGGCCACACGGCCAGAAAGCGTTTCGGACAAAACTTCCTTACCGACGGCAATGTGATTGACCGCATTGTGGGTGCGATTGCACCCGATAATCACCATGTGATGGTCGAAATCGGCCCTGGCCTTGGTGCCTTAACTGAACCTGTAGCCGATGCTGTGGATAATCTGACTGTTGTCGAACTCGACCGCGATCTGGTTGAACGCTTACATCAACACCCAGTCCTTAAAGATAAACTGACCATCCACCAAGGTGATGCACTGCAGTTTGATTTTGGCCAACTGAGTGTGCCCGGCAAAAAAATGAAAGTGTTCGGTAACTTACCTTACAACATTTCAACGCCGCTGATGTTCCACCTGTTCGAATTTGCCGAACAGATTGAAACCATGCACTTTATGCTA
This sequence comes from Shewanella sp. SM20, assembly GCF_025654545.1. Classification (NCBI taxonomy): domain Bacteria; kingdom Pseudomonadati; phylum Pseudomonadota; class Gammaproteobacteria; order Alteromonadales; family Shewanellaceae; genus Shewanella; species Shewanella sp. SM20. Next base: position 49,808 of record NZ_JAKKRK010000003.1, read on the forward strand.
CAAAAAGAAGTGGTACTGCGTTTATCGGCAAGCCCAGGCTGTAAAGCCTATGGCCGTTTAACGGTCATGGCACAATACTTCTGCCAAGTGGTTCCGGTTCTCGAAGTACCGCCCCACAGCTTTACCCCTGCGCCTAAAGTGGACTCAGCAGTCGTACGCTTATTGCCATACGCCGTAAAGCCGTTCCCTTGTAAAGATGTGACCGTACTACGCCACCTTTGTACCACCGCATTCAACATGCGTCGTAAGACTCTGCGTAATAACTTAAAGCACATGTTATCTGACGATGAGTTCGAGCAGTTAGGGATTGACTCAAGTCAACGCCCAGAACAGATTAGCGTGCAGCAGTATGTTGCTATGGCTAACATGGTTTGCGATAAGAAAGCATAAATATGTCAGGGCACTTAGATGCCCTTAGACCAGAGCCTAGGAACAAGAATGAGCGCATTGGACACCTCCATTCGGGTCGAAGTCAAAACTGAGTATATAGAGCAGCAGTCATCGCCCGAGGATGAAAAGTACCTCTTCAGTTACACCATCACTATCATCAATTTAGGTGAGCAAGCGGCTAAACTTGAAACTCGTCACTGGATAATCACTGATGCCAATGGCAACACCAGTGAAGTCCAAGGTGCCGGTGTTGTCGGTGAAACGCCAACCATAGCGCCGAATACTGCCTATCAATACACTAGTGGTACTGTGCTCGATACGCCACTTGGCATAATGCACGGCACTTATGGTATGGTCAGCGAATCGGGTGAGCGTTTTCAGGCGACAATCCGTCCCTTCCGTTTAGCGACCCCAGGCTTACTACATTAATATCGTTAGGAAAGGGGTACTGTGGCGCATTATTTTGTTGGTGATATTCAAGGCTGTTTCGCTGAGTTACAAAAATTACTAGCTAAGGTCGATTTTAATCCTTCCCGCGATGAACTCTGGGCTGTAGGTGATCTTGTTGCACGCGGACCTGACTCCTTAGCTACCCTACGTTTTTTTCGCTCTTTAGGTGATTCCGCTAAAACGGTTTTGGGTAACCACGATCTCCATCTAATGGCATTACACGGTAAGCTCAAGCGCGCTAAACCCAGCGATAATCTCACTGAAATTCTAGAATCCCCCGATATCTCAGCCTCAATTGACTGGCTGAGACAACAACCTCTTATGCGTGAATTACCTGAACACCAACTCATTATGAGTCATGCGGGTGTACCACCCCAGTGGTCGCTGGAGGTATTAAGAGAAGAATCCGCACTCGTCAGTCGCGCGCTCAAGCACGATGATTATCTTGAGACATTAATAAGCCAAATGTATTCAGATACCGCCGAGCAATGGGATCCAAGTGCAATAGGCATAGAGCGCTTACGTTATTGCATCAATGCATTAACACGCATGCGCTATCTTTATGTCGATGGCCGACTTGATTTTGATTGCAAACAACCTCCTGAAAACTGTACTAATCCACAACTCAAACCTTGGTTTGAGTTTGCTTCGCCGCTGCGCCAGAGTCATACCTTAGTATTTGGCCATTGGGCTGCGCTGATGGGCAAAGTCGACGATACTAAATTAAAGGCTTTAGATACAGGCTGTTGCTGGGGTGAGCACTTAACCTTATGGCATCTTGAAAAAGACCAAAAAATTACGCAAAAAAAGTTAAAAAAGAGTTAAACTAAAACAGCTTAAAGTCGATAACAGACTGAGCCGCCTAACCCTGAATATCACCCTGTTTTCATTTGGAAAAATATAATAAAAATCGGAGTATCCTATGAAATTTAATGTAGCCACCAGAGTGATTGGCGGATTTGGTATTGTCACACTTTTACTCGTGTTGCTAGGATTTACATCTTATTTAACCAACAATAGCCTAAAAGCCAGCTCTGCTATGATGCAAGAATTAAGCTTGCCCGCGCTGAAATCGACAAACCACCTTAGTGAAGCATTGAGTGAGCAACAAAGACAAATCCTCATTGCCTATAACACCCCTAGATCAGCAAATATCCCGAATATTCGTAAAGTGTTTGAAGACCACGGGACTCAGTTCAAAAACGAAATTGCCACCCTGACTCAGTTAGTCAAGAGCCAGCAGAATCTATCTTCTTTAATTGCCCAATTAAGCGGCAGCTTTGCCACCTTTGAGCGAGATAGTATTGCCATGATCGCCGAACGTGAGGCCTCATTGAGCAAGCAAGAACAGCTCGTTGAACTAAAGAAAAAGCTCGAAAATGCCGCCGATGATGCCTCATCAGAACTGCTCGATATTGTTGATTTAGAAAGCAGTCAAAATCCCGATGAGCAGAGTCTTGCTGCATCAGCCAGCGCTATTGATACTAGTCTCGGAAATATCATCACCACTATTGCAGATTTAGTAACAAATGACGAAGACAGTAAGCACGAACTGATCTCAAAGGAACTTGACTACATTATCAGCGAAACCAAGAACAAACTTGAATATGTGAATCGTCACGGTCAAGGTATCGTCGAAGCGGATACCTTAAGCTCGGTCACTAAAGATATCGAAAAAGTATTAGCGCTCGTCACCGGTCCGCAATCTATGTTGCTGCTAAAATCGAGTCAGCTCTCCCACTCCAAAGAAGCTGTGATAAAACTTGGCATTATCGAAAATGATGTAAAAGTCATCAATTCCAACATGAATGATGTCAGCGATAACATCGAACTTGTTGCCGCGAACATGAGCAATGACACCATAGCCAAGATTGACTCTGCCAGCATACAAACCATGATTGTCGTGTTAATAGCAATCATTGTCGCTGTGATTGTGAGTTTTGCTGTGGTGAATCCGTTAAAACGCTCACTCAGCCAAGTGAACAATGCCCTGAACGTCTTAGCCTCAGGTAACCTTACCCATAAACTAGATGACTCTGGACACGATGAATTTGCCGAACTAGCAAAAAACTGTAATCGTCTCGTCGATAGCTTACGCAGTTTAATCATAGGTATTTTAGATAGGTCAAATCAACTTGCCGCGGCAGCCGAACAAACATCAGCAATCACAGCGCAAACCACCTCAGGCATACAAGAACAAAAAAGCCAAGTTGACCAAGTGGCTACTGCGACAACTGAACTTAGCTCTAGTGCTCAGCAGGTGTCTTTAAGTGCCAATCAAGCCCTTGAGCAAATCAAACAGGCTGATCAAGAAACTCAGCACATGCGTGCCATTGCGCAAGAGAACAAACTGACTATTTTGGCTTTAGCCGATGAAGTCGCCAAGGCAGGCGTTGTGATCAATAAAGTGCAGTCGGACAGCGCCTCAATTGGCTCAATCTTGGATGTGATCCGCGGCATTGCAGAGCAGACTAACCTACTCGCCCTTAACGCCGCCATTGAAGCAGCTAGAGCCGGCGAACAAGGTCGTGGTTTTGCAGTAGTTGCCGATGAAGTCCGTAGCTTAGCCTCACGCACTCAGGTATCGACCCGAGAGATCCAACAGATGATTGAAGTGTTGCAGCAAGGTGCAGAACAAGCCGTTGCCGCCATGGATATGGGACGCGCTCAGGCCAATGCCTGCGTTGAAAAAACTGAGCAAGCCAACATTGCCCTCGAAACAATTAGCCAATCAGTGCATAAGGCCTATGACTCAGGCACTCATATCGCCCATGCTGCTCAAGAGCAGAATTTAGTCAGCCAGCAAGTGTCTGAAAAACTAGAGCATATTGCAGCCATTTCGGAAGAAACCGCTATCGGCGCAGATCAAACGGCTCAGTCTAGCCATCAAGTCGCCAAATTAGCCGAAGAACTCCAAGCTTCGGTCGGTGAATTTAGAGTCTAATGTTTATCACCACTAAAACCTAGGGTCGCTTAGCGGCCCTTTCTTTTGAGACGAATTCACTTGCCTATCTTACTGACGACTCGAACTGTCCGGCCTTTGCACAAATTAAGGCCATAAAAAATGCCAAACTTAAGTTTGGCATTTTTATCTAGCTTAATGCTAGATACTTGATATTAGACGCTTAATATAACGTAGCAGCAAATAGAGCTAAAGTGCCGCTAAGTTCAAATCCGCATTACTCTTCTTCACCGCCAGCAGCAGCGCCAAGACGCTCTTTCACTGCAGCAGTAATTGGGCTAGCACCATGACCGTTTGCTTCAGCCCAAGCTTGGATAGTCATCCCATCAGCTTCAGCAACACTCAATTCAGTCGCCGACAAACGCTTAGCCACAAACTCACCGGTATCGTTCGCACTCGCACCGTAAGCGGTGCGCAATAGACTTGCACCATCGCAACTGATACCACTGTAAATCTGACGTAACTTAACGCGGCTTTCTTTTAACTTTTTACGTAAGCGGTTTTTGTCGTTAGCTTTTACATAATCACAAAGACTCGCTACGAGTGGATCTTCCCCCGCAACAGCAGAGGTTGGTACTGCAATAGAACTAAATCCAATCAACGCAGCCAAGGCCACAGGCATAAGACGCATCCGATACTCCTTAATACTTTCTTATAGTTTTATTATCAATTCTGTATGGGCTGCATCTATTGTCTAAATGATATTGACCTCTTGGCTTTAGCTCTCGTTCGAAATCTAGGATAACGAAATAGGCTATCTCTTTCCGTGAAAACTAAATGTCCGATATGATGCAATACGTTAGATAAACTGACGCCCCATACACACAGGGTACACAACAGAAGCTGCAATTTAACATTTTTTTACCAAATTGATAAAGCGATATTCCAAACCAGCCGCATTTATACTCGTCAAAGATTCAGTTTCCTTCCAAGTCCCATCGTCCCAGTGGGGGAAAAATGTATCGCCTTCCACCTCAAGATTGATTTGCGTCAAATATAAGATATCGGCGCAGGGCAATAACTCGGCATAAAGCTGGCCACCACCTATAACCACTAACTCTTCACACTCACCAGCAGCTTGTTTGGCTGCATCAAACGAGGTCACACAGGTCACGCCCTCAATCACAAGATCCGTTTGGCGTGAAATCACTATGTTATGTCGACCAGGAAGGGGCCTACCGATTGACTCAAAGGTCTTACGTCCCATCACAACAGGCTTGCCTAGGGTCATCGCTTTAAAGTGACGTAGATCTTCTGGAAGATGCCATGGCATTTTATTATCTTTTCCGATGACTCGATTGTTTGCCATCGCGGCTATCATAGCAATGCGCATGCTCACTCCTGTTTTATAGAAATAGAATTATTGAATGACGGGGCGGGTCCTGAAATACAGCAAACTCGGCATGGCCAAACCCACGGCTAACGCCCCTAGAATAAAGACGGTTTTGAGGCCATTACTAATCACTTGCCCCGTCAGTTCAGGACTGACTTGAGATTGAGCGGTCAATTGCACTAAGGCAATCACAGTATTAAATGCATAAGTGCCTGGGATCATAGGAATAATCGCGGCGACAGCATACATTAAAGGTGGCGCTAAGTGGCGCTTACCAAACCCTATGGTAATAATCCCTACTAATGCCGCGGCGGCGAAGGTTGCCCACTCGATTGGCAGACCAAACTGTAACATTAAAGTACGGGAACTATGGCCAATGGCTCCCGCTAAAGCGCAGTAAGGAAGAAATCGTTTAGGAACATTAAATACCATAGCAAATCCTACGGCGGGGATGGCAGAGAAAAAAGCATCGTGCAAAAGAGCTATCAATAATTCCATCATAGGAAAATTCCGCCGATCTGCATCGCAATTGTAATCCCTATCACTGAAGAAACGGTCAGCAAAGTTGCATGACCCCAGCGGGATATACCGACATTCATGTGCCCTTTTACCATGTCGGAAATCGCATTAATCATCGGAAAACCCGGCACTAACATCAGCACACTCGCGGCCATAGCAGCCTTAGGAGTTTCACTTAATTCAAACAAATAACCCGTTTGAGCCAGCATACTGGTGACGAAAGCTGTGATGGCAAAATTGACTAATAAATTAAAATGCCGCTTAGCAATTGCTAAACGTACCGACATACCCACTGCCGCGGCAAAAAAAGTAATCACGCATGCAGTGAGATCGCCATTAAATAAATGACAGAAGCTAGCGCACGACAGGCCAATCATGAATACCACTAAGCTAGGAGGATAGGTTTTAGGTTCAATCCGCGCCAAGCGTTTACGCACTTCATTTGGGCCATACAACCCCTTTTCAGCGAGTAAACAGATACGTTGTAATTCACAGACGACTGTCATGTTAATGCCATGCTCACGAATACGACGAGTAGTTGTGATACAGCGACCATGAACCAAACTGGTTAACACGAGGGAATTAGAGGAAATAGAGAGTTCTACGCTGGCAAGACCTAAAGCCTGACCTAGACGCTGGCTGATTTCTTCAACTAAATCAGATTCCGCGCCGTAGGCCAGTAGCAATTGTGCAGCACGCACAACTTGCCGAGTAATATCATTTTGAGTATCAGCGTACACAGAACTCTCAAAACTCAAAGATTACTATTATCTTTGGTAAATAACTTCTACGTCGTAGTCGTCATCATCAAAGTCATCGTCATCATCTTCATCAACATAGTCTTCATTCAATGAATCAAGGTTTGCTTGATGATAATTATCCCACTTGAACTCAACTTCACTATCTGGGTCGACTTCATTGTCTTCTGGTGGAAGACTCGCAATGTAATCGAGGAGTTTTAATGCCAACTCACTGGTACCGTCGCGGTTATAGGCGGAGATAGTATAAACATCGCCTTCCCAACCCATTTCTTTAACGATACGATCAACCTTCTCTTGCAGCTCCTCTTCAAGCAGCAGATCGGTTTTGTTAAAGACTAACCAACGTGGCTTACTCGCCAACTTTGGAGAGTATTTCTCAAGCTCACCTACGATAGCGCGCGCAGACTCAACCGGATCGGTTCCGTCAATCGGCTCAATATCTATGATGTGCAGCAGAATACGACAACGCTCAAGATGCTTTAAGAAGCGAATACCTAAACCCGCACCATCGGCAGCGCCTTCGATGAGACCAGGAATGTCCGCAATCACAAAGCTTTGACCAGGACGTGGATTAACCACACCTAAGTTAGGCACCAGTGTTGTAAACGGATAATCAGCCACTTTCGGCGTTGCACGGGAAACCGCACGAATGAATGTCGACTTACCCGCGTTAGGCATGCCAAGCAAACCAACGTCAGCCAGCAGTAACAACTCTAATTTAAGGCTACGAACTTCACCGGGTGTCCCTAACGTCTTTTGACGTGGGGCACGGTTAGTACTGCTCTTAAAACGGGTGTTACCTAAACCATGGAAACCACCTTTGGCAACCAATAGCTTTTGACCGTGGGTTGTTAAATCCCCAAGGACTTCTTCAGTATCATGATCGACCGCGCGAGTACCAACAGGAACTTTTAAGATCAAATCTTTACCGCTATGACCAGTACAATCACGGCCACGACCATTTTCGCCACGTTCAGCCATGTGAAAACGTTCAAAACGGAACTCGATCAAAGTGTTGAAGTTTTCGTCAGCCTGCAGAAAAACACTGCCACCGTCGCCACCATCACCACCATCAGGACCACCATCAGGTACATACTTTTCGCGCCTAAAGCTAACACAACCGCTACCGCCGTCGCCTGCTTCGACCCTAATTACTGCCTCATCGACAAACTTCATACTTACTCCTGGCACCACTGAATGAAGCAATTATACCGTCTAACTTCATTGGTCGCCAAAAAACTCGAGATACTTTGCTCCCAATCTTACCTGTCAATGCTCATTCTTGGTAATCATTTACCAACTCAAGCATCTACACGGCGTAAATAGAAGCACAAAAAACAGAAAGCCCCACCAATGGCGGGGCTTTAACAGTATAAGCTAGGTTCGAAAGTTAAGCTTCGATGCTAATAAACTTACGGTTATTAGCGCCTTTAACTTCGAATTTAACTTTACCGTCAGTCAGAGCAAACAGAGTATGGTCACGACCAATACCTACGTTTACACCAGCGTGGAATTTAGTACCACGTTGACGAACAATAATGTTACCAGCTAGAACTGATTCACCGCCAAAGCGCTTAACACCTAGACGTTTACTTTCTGAATCGCGGCCGTTACGAGTAGAACCGCCAGCTTTTTTATGTGCCATGAGTTAGACTCCTATTATGCGTTGATAGCAGTAATTTTAACTTCAGTGAACCACTGACGGTGGCCCATTTTCTTGTCGTGGTGCTTACGACGACGGAACTTAACGATAGTAACTTTATCGCCACGACCGTGACTTACAACTTCAGCAACGACTTTACCGCCAGCTACTAAAGGAGCACCAACATGCACTGTTTCTCCATCAGCGATCAAAAGAACTTGATCGAACTCGATAGTTTCGCCAGTTGCAACTTCTAACTTCTCTAAACGTACTGTGTGGCCTTCAGCTACACGGTGTTGTTTACCACCACTTTGAAAAACAGCGTACATAGCTATTTTACTCCAATTCCTAACACGCGGGCTCATTCTTGGATGAGGCAGGGTGCTACAAAAACTTTATTGACAATGGGCGCGGAGTTTACGCGAAGAATCTAACTCTGGCAAGCCCTAATTAGGAAAGAATAAAAAAAGACCGGATTAACTCTCACATTAGTTGAGCTAGTGCTGTCATATGTCAGAATTTTAGGTAAAATTCATTTCATTATAACACGTGAGCCTAAACAGGGGCCGGGTACGTAATGACCCCACAACCAGAGTCTATTATGGATTTAAACGCTATTCGTCAACTGGCTGACACTGATATGCAAGCAGTCAATCAGCTGATATATAAACAGCTTGAATCAGATGTCGCCCTAATTAATCAATTAGGTTTTTACATTATTAATGGTGGTGGTAAACGTCTTCGTCCTCTGCTGTCGGTTTTAGCCGCACGTGCGGTGAGCTACGAAGGCGAAGCACATCTTAAGCTAGCGGCGATTATTGAGTTTATCCATACAGCCTCATTGCTCCACGATGATGTAGTTGATGAATCGACGTTACGCCGCGGACGAGAAACCGCCAATGCACTGTTTGGCAATAGTGCCAGTGTGCTAGTCGGGGATTTCCTTTATACCCGCTCATTCCAGATGATGACCGAACTTGACAACATGAAAGTGCTCAGAGTGTTAGCTGATACGACTAACGTGTTGGCCGAGGGTGAAGTCTTACAGCTGATGAATTGTAATGACCCAGACACCACTGAAGAAAGCTATATGCGGGTCATTTATTGCAAAACTGCCAAGTTATTTGAAGCCGCTACGCTACTCGCGGGCGTGCTAGCAGGTGCAACGCCTGAGCAAGAAACCGCCTTAGGCAACTATGGTAAGTATCTCGGCACCGCCTTTCAGCTTACCGACGACTTACTCGACTATACCGCCGACAGTGACGAGCTAGGAAAGAATATTGGCGATGACCTTGCCGAAGGTAAACCGACGCTGCCACTCATCTATGCCATTGCCCATGGCACAGACGAAGAGAAACAGCTCATACGTCAAGCAATTGAGCAAGGTGATGGTACTCAGGCCATAGATAAAATCGTAGCAGCACTGCACCATTGCGGCGCGTTAAACTACACCCAACAAAAAGCAATTGAAGAATCAGAGAAAGCCATCGCGGCATTATCTGCTTTACCCGATAGCGACTATAAGCAAGCCTTAGTAACGCTAGCTAAGATTTCGGTCGACAGAAACCACTGATTGCTAACTAATGTAATTTCGCCCCAAAAATAAGGTCTTACTCAGTAAGACCTTTTTTATTGCTTTAACCGCAATCCTAAAATCAAACCTGCCAAAGGATCGGCGTTTCGCCTCGCTCAAGCAATAATTGATTCACTTGAGAGAAATGCCCACAACCAAAAAAACCGCGATAAGCCGATAAAGGTGAAGGATGTGGTCCTGTGAGCACTTGATGTTGCGGTGCGTTAACGACTTGACCCTTTTTAATGGCATGACTACCCCAAAGCACGAAAATAATCGGCTGAGTCTGCCGATTTAATAATTCCAGCACCGCAGTCGTAAAGACTTCCCACCCGGCTTTGGCATGGGAATGCGCCTTGCCTTGCTCAACGGTCAGCACCGTATTGAGCATCAATATCCCCTGCTCCGCCCATGCGGATAAATCGCCATGGGATGGCACAACAAAACCTTCAATATCCGTCGCTAATTCTTTGTACATATTGGCTAAAGATGGCGGTGGTTTTATCCCGCATTTAACCGAAAAACATAAACCATGGGCTTGATCTGGGCCGTGATAGGGATCTTGGCCAATCAAAACCACTCTGACTTGTTCAAGGGGCGTCATACTAAAAGCATTGAAAACATCAACTTCGGGTGGATAAATCACTTTCCCAGCCCTGCGTTCATTGTCAACAAATGCGCTTAGTTGCTGAAAATAAGGCAAAGCTCTTTGCTCATCGATAAATGTTTGCCATGTCGCCTGAGTCACTATTTTACTTCCTCAATTCTATAATCGGATTAGCTTAAAAGTCCTGTAGTAGTATGGCAAGTTTGCAGACCTTACCTGCCGCTAAGTAATACCACTAAACCTGCTAGGTCTCACGTTAAGACTTTCAATTTAAAACATTCGAAATTAAGTGATATAGTGCGCCCATTCTCGCACACTCTGATACGTAATGATGATCCAACATTCTGATAAATCAATTCAAAGACATCAAACGGGTTTCACCTTAATTGAACTTGTGGTGGTCATCATAGTGCTCGGTATTTTAGCCGTAGTGGCCCTGCCAAAATTTATCAATGTGCAACAAGATGCGCAAATTGCAACCGTTAAAGCGGCAGGCGGAGGCTTTAAATCAGCCATCAATCTGGCACGTTCCGTATGGGCTGTAAAAGTGGGCTCAGGTCCAAAAGAGGATTTACCCGTATTTGGTACGGCACAATCCGAACAAATAGATTTCAACGCCTTCGGTTGGCCAGCACAACACTATATCCATGGCAATGAGGCCTCTCCGGCACTCGATAATGTCGAAGACTGTATATCGGTATGGGAAGTATTATTTCAAAATGCCCAGCCGAGTGTCTCGCGCTTGAATATTGATGCGACTGAAACCGACTATAAAGCCAGTTATACCGATCCTGGCCAGTGCACTTATTTGTATCGAACAAACGATAAACTGTCGATTAATTATGACTCCCATACAGGAGTCGTCATTACCGACACAGATCCCAATAGTTAATGCCTGACGATTCCTTCTTACACCAATTAAGTTAGAATCGAACTTTAATCTGTTACTTTTTTAGAGTGAACGCCATGACCGACACGAGCAGCACCACCATTTACGAACTTGCCGATCAGTTTATTGCCTTAGCCAATCAGCTAAGCCAACAAGAAGCAGATGTAGGTAAAGTTGGCACAGCACTCCGTTTTGCCGCAGCACGTTTTAATGCCTTCGAAGCCGCGATTAAATCAGCGGATCTCGGTGCAGAAAAAGAGAGCGCATTAGAATGGTTTAGCAGTGAATTCAAAGAAATGCTGAGTGACAACTTAGACGACCACATTGCCAACCCACCCATTATCCAAGAAAGTGTGGCAGAAGAAGCTGATAATTCTGTGCAAATGTTTAAAGGCTAATCACGCCTTGATTTAAATGCATAGCCATAAACAAACACGCCATCGATTGATGGCGTGTTTGTTATTTAAAACCAAAAATTTTAGATAGATCACTAAAGCGTGTACACCACACGGATCGCCAGCAATATCAATACTACGCCGGATAACTTATCAATTAACCCCGCTTTTTCTCTCAACTTAGGCAACACACTCGAGTGGGATAGCAATAAGGCTATCAAGGTGTACCAAAGACCATCGACCACTAACGGTGTAAAAACAATTAATGCTTTAGCCGTCATGCTGTCGGCGACCATCACAAATTGGCTGAATAACGCAAGAAAAAATAGCATTATCTTAGGATTGAATAAAGAAATAGCGATACCATCACGGGCTGCAGTTAAGGTATCTGTCGCCTCCCCTGCAGCCAATTTAGCTTGCATACCGCCATTAGAACGCAGCGCTTGAACTCCCATCCAAGCAAGGTATAAGGCACCGAGAATCGCAATGCCATTAAAGACTAAGGGCGCCTTTTTAAGGACTACGGCTAAGCCCAGTAACGTCACCAGCGCATAGATCCCAATCCCTATCGAGTGTGCCCAAGCACAAACGATACCCTTTCCCCGCCCACCACCTAAAGTATGACGTACTACCATAGTCAAACTTGGGCCCGGCGACATAGCCCCCAAACAACAAATAGCCAATAAACCTAACCAAGTACTCCAACTCATTGATGACACCTTTCGCCGAATAAAAAAGCCCACTGCTGGGCCTTAAACTTGCTTGCTATTCTAACATCGCGTCATCAAGGCGTTAACGCTAATAAATCCATTTTCAATAAATGAACAGTCATTTAAGAGAACCCAAAACGCGATAATCCCATAAATTCACACTGATTTAAGCCGTTAACCGCTAAGATTAGCGTTAACCTAAGTCTTTATAGCCAAACCTTAATACCTAAGCCTTCATCGCAATCACCACAAAGGCGATTCTCAATCAGGACATTTTATGAACACTATAACGCTGATCAGTATTTTTATTCTTTGCCTATTAATAGGTGCGATCTTATTACTGCTTTGGCAAAGACAAAAAGGTAAAACCATATCGCTGACGGTGATTTTTGTGCTGGGATTTTTCGCCTTAGGACTCAGTGCTATTATTGGATTTGTGCACAAAAGCGAGGATTACCAAGCCTATCAAAAACTACAATGGCACACCTTAGCCCCAGAGAAAATCGCGCCTCTGGTTGCCCAAGGCTATACCGTCTTTGTCGATATTACCTCTGATTGGTGCACCATCTGCCAAACGAATAAAGCGGAAGTCACCCACAGGGAGCAAATTGTAAATGCCTTGATGGCCGACAATATCATTCTGATGCAAGGAAACTGGAGTGAGGCGAATAAAACGATTGAAACCTATATGCGCCACGAAGGAGTGCCCGGCACGCCCTACAATAAAATTTATGGTCCAAGCGCCCCCAATGGAATTCTCTTGCCGTCAAAACTCAGTATGAGTGATGTGTTAAATGGTTTAGTTGCCGCGCAAACGAATCGTAACTAAGCACTAAACTATATTTAGGACGAGTCAAATACGAATAAAAAAGGCTGCATTGCAGCCTTTTTGCTTACTTCACTTCTATTTATAAAAGCCAAATTTCTTGAAAGGTGGGTTAGAAATCGCTTCTATAAATTGGCTTACTCATTAAAAACGGTAATTCACTCGACCATAGTAGAAACCGCCGTTGTAATCGAATGGCCCACTTTCATAATAAACGCCACCGAGTTCACCCAAGGTCCCTTCTTTCAGCTTTTGCGCTTCTTGATCAAATAGATTATTAGCCCCTACCGCCAGCGTTAAGCCATCAAGTAATTGATAGCTCATTTCAAGATCGACGGTCACCGCAGCATCAGCCATTTCAGAGCCCCAATCAGAGGTATCGTCAGCATGAGTGGCATAGTACTCACCGAAGTAGTTACCACGTAATGATATGCTTAATTGATCCCATGACTGCGCCCAAGTTAAGGTGGCACGATGTGCAGGAATACCATCTTCTAACCGACGAACTTTACCTTCATCAGTGGTTTCGGGATCGTATTTATCAACGCTGGTATCGGTCCAACCATAGGCAAGACTGAATTTAGCATTACCCGACAGGATTTCCGCATCATAAGAAGCGACGATATCGATGCCTTGAGTCGTAGTATCAAAGTCATTGGTGTAATAGCTCACACCTTGGATCAACTCAGGGAACTCAACCCCAGCGGCACGTAAAGCATCATAATCTGTAGCCTCAACATCAATCTTACTCGACTGTGCAATACGGCCCTCTACGCCAATGTTGTAATAATCGACCGTTAAGAAGAAGCTTTCATACTCATATACAGCTCCAATCGCATAACTAATCGACTCTTCAGGCTTTAACACTTCACCACCGTAAAATGCCGCAAGCGGATCGGTTGGGGGGGCAATAAAGGTCTGGATCAGTTCACCTTCGATAATCGATGTCTGCGTGTTGACGACGTTTTCTTGGCCAACCGTTGGTGCACGAAAGCCGGTGCTGTGTGAGGCGCGGAACGACAATTCATCCGTTGCAGAATACTGCAACGTCAATTTGTAATTTAACGTATCACCAAAGGTTGAAAAGTCTTCGTAGCGCAGTGCTAAACCGAGTAACCAGTCATCACTTAAATAAGCTTCTAAATCAGTATAAATACCTATGTTATGACGTGAGTTTTTACCCGCAGACTCTGGGCCAAAGCCTTTAAAACCATGCGCACCAATGTTGAAACCTTGACTAGCATAAGGGCCAGCAATCCACGAGGCTTCATCACCTTGAGAAATCTCAAACGACTCATTTCGCCATTCAAAACCAGAAGCAAAACTAATGTCTTCAATGCCTCCTAAGGTTATGAAGCGCGAGAAATCGAGGTTAACGGTAGTTTCAACTTGCTCATAAGCTCCCGTATCGAAATCCGTCGGGGTATCTAATCCCAGTGATGGATTCAACGAATTTTTAAGACCAAAACTGGCTTTGTTCGCCCCCGTACCAGCACTAAAATCATAATTCCATTCACCGATATCGCCTTTTACACCTGCGAAGAAGGACATATCTTCAATGGTGCCGGTGAACTGTGGCGTATAGCCACCTGGAAATATCTGGTTCATAGCAAAGCAATTTGGGTCGGCAACCATCGCCTTGTATGCATCTGTGTCGAGTACGTTGCCGTCACTTCCATCAGCATTTTTAGGGATAGGTACGAGTCCACATGTTGATGGATCACCATTTACAGCGCCCACAAGTAAATTCTGGCCACCATCATTGGAATACACGTTGCTACGATTTTGTGGGTAACGATAATAGAAGCCCCCCACGGCATCACGGGAAGACAGATTACCAAAGGCATAGGCATGCATATTGGCATTAATGTCTAAGCCTGAGTTGATGAACACTGAATAGTCATCATTAATCTCAGGATTACCCCACACTTGAGCGGGGTCATTAATCGCGGTATTACCCTGCTCGGCTAAGTTAGCCGCATCAGGACGCTGCACACTACGGCTAGTGGAGTCAGCATTTTTATACTGGAAGCTTAAATTGACGAAGCCATTTTCAGTCACAGGTAAACCAACATCACCTTCGACCGTAGTTGTAGCACCATCACCCTCGTAATATTCTCCTTGGGTCACAGTGATGGAACCACCCTCGGAATTATCTTTTAAAACAAAGTTCATGACTCCGGCAATCGCATCCGATCCATACTGCGCCGCAGCGCCGTCGCGCAACACTTCAACTTGCTTTAATGCAGAACCAGGAATAACTGAGATATCAGGACCTTGAGCGCCATCGTTAATACCACCACCTTGGAACGCAATCACAGATGCACGGTGACGACGCTTACCGTTGACTAGCACTAGCGTACTGTCTGATGGCAAACCCCGTAAATTAACGGGACGAACTAAGGTTGCTGCATCACTAATAGGTTGAGCGCGTGAGTTAAACGATGGCACCGAAGTCACTAACATATCAATCATGTCAGTCGAACCATTCTTTTTAAGGTCGTCACTACTAATAATATCAATAGGAACGGGAGAATCGCCGATCGAGCGTGGCGCAGCACGGGACCCTACAACTGCAATTTTTTCAACGTTCTCATTTTTAACAGCCGTCTCATCTTCTTCTGCTATTGCCTGCGGACTGATTAAACTACCAGACAAGGCTAGAGTAATCGCCAAACTCACTGCACTTAATCCAAACTTCAGCTTCTTTGAGGTCATCATATTCATCCCAACTGCTTATTATTTTTAGAATACCTGACCTGCTTTGTGCGATTCTCGTCCCTAAACCTTGCTACCACGGCCAACACAAAATCACATTGCAAAAACATTTTTATAACATAAATTAAACAATATCCAATGTTAAATCAGACTTTTGAATGAATATTAGTCATTTATCTTTTATATCAATTTCTTAGATGAAAATATTTTTTAGAGTATGGCACCAAGTAAAATGTACTCGAACGGCAAAAAGTGTGAGCAGAAAAATCACCAAAGAAAAAATGCTTAAAGGGCATAATCAAAAACACGATATATCGCGTCACAGTACTTAAGGTATACTCAGAAAATACCGCCAAAACCAGAGTAAGACAGATGACCAATAAGATTTCAGTCAATAATGAAAAATCGATAGATAAGCATTTCTTACCGGAAAACCAGTTACTGCTCAACGCTGTCGGCGAAGGTATTTATGGATTTGATTTAAGCGGTAATGCGGTGTTTATCAATCCGGCAGCCGAACGCATGACGGGTTGGAAGAATGAAGAGCTACTCGGTAAAAACATCCATAACTGCCACCATCACAGCCATGCAGATGGCAGTCATTATCCCCAAGAGGATTGTCCGATTTACAACACCTTAAAGGATGGGATCACCCGAGAAATCACCCACGATGTATTTTGGCGTAAAGATGGCAGTAGCTTCCCCGTTCATTACAGTTCCACCCCTGTTTACCGTGACAATCAACTGATTGGCGTAGTCGCGATATTTCGTGACATTAGTATTCAAAAACAAACAGAGCAGTCATTACGCCAAGCCCTAGCCCAAGTACAAGCACTCTCGGAGCGACTCGCCTCTGAAAATCATTATCTACAGGCAGAGTTGGCAGACAAAACGGGTGATGTGGATATTTCGGGTGCCAGTACAGTGATCCGCCATATGATCCAGCAATTGCACATGGTGGCCAATACCGACAGTACTGTGCTCATTTGTGGTGAAAATGGCACAGGAAAAGAACTCGTTGCCCGTAACTTACATCAGCTCAGTCGCCGCAAAGATAAACCCATGATCAGTGTCAACTGTGCCGCGTTTTCGGCATCTTTACTAGAAAGTGAACTCTTTGGTCACGAGAAGGGGGCATTTACTGGTGCCACAAGCCGCCGTAAAGGTCGCTTCGAACTTGCTCATCAAGGCACACTGTTCCTCGACGAAGTCGCTGAACTCAGTTTAGAAGCCCAATCAAAGCTACTGCGAGTCATCCAAGAACAATCCTTTGAACGTCTCGGTGGCAGCGAAACCATTCAAGTGGATATTCGCTTAGTCGCCGCCAGTCACCACGATTTACTCAAGCGAGTCGAACAGGGATTATTTAGGATGGATCTCTATTACCGTTTGAATGTATTCCCTATTCAAGTACCACCACTGCGCGCAAGAATCGAAGATATTCCCGAACTCGTCAGCCATATTCTGCACAACTTGAATCGTAAGCTAGGTAAAAAAATCCGTGGAGTGAGCCAAAAGGGGCTACAAAAACTCATGGCTTATACTTGGCCCGGCAATGTGCGCGAACTGCAAAATATCCTCGAACGCGAAGCCATTCTATCCCAAGGAGATATTCTGCAGATCCACGCTATGCCGAGCAATAATCCCTTAGCTCAAACCCAAGGGCAAACCTTAGCGGAAGCGGAAGCGCTGCATATAGAACAAACCCTTAAGCGCTTAAACTGGCGCATATCCGGCCCACTCGGCGCAGCGAATGTCCTCGGTGTGCCCGCAAGTACACTGAGATCGCGAATGAAAAAATTGGGGATCCAGCGTCAATCGAGTGAAATCTAATTCAAAACGAGCACACTAAAAACGCGATATATCGCCAATGTGTGATATATCGTGATCCACATCTAGTTCCAATCACAAAATAATTATAAATATCATGATGTTGAGCTAATTAAAACTTGGCCTAGCGCTTGCTATAGGGAGGCGAATCTTATTTAAGCCGTTAGGACCCTTTATGCCCAAGAGCGAAGTTACCCCAAATTCTCCAAGTGTAAATAAGAGTGTGGGCGCGAAACCTGCCTCAGTAGAGCTACACATTCCGGTTAAAAATCTCTCTACTGAAACCGCAGCAAAAAGTCGTCTCCCCTCTGGCAATATCCATTTCCGTGAGCAAAAAGGTGATTTTCAGCGCCTGCGAACCATGATGAATAGCCTATTGATCGTAATGTTTTTCGCCCTGCCGTTTATCTCTATTGATGGCCGCCAAGCAATACTGTTAGATATCAGCCAACAACAG
This sequence comes from Shewanella sp. SM20, assembly GCF_025654545.1. Classification (NCBI taxonomy): domain Bacteria; kingdom Pseudomonadati; phylum Pseudomonadota; class Gammaproteobacteria; order Alteromonadales; family Shewanellaceae; genus Shewanella; species Shewanella sp. SM20. The sequence goes on from NZ_JAKKRK010000003.1 coordinate 67,870, forward strand.
TTTTTTTTCTTTGGTATCACGCTCTGGCCACAGGACTTTACCTTGCTGGCATGGATTTTTATCGCTGCCGCCTTCGGTCTGTTTTTCATTACCGTATTTTGGGGCCGTGTTTGGTGCGGTTACCTTTGCCCACAAACGGCGTGGACCTTTATCTATGTGTGGATAGAAACGCGCATCGAAGGCAGCAGTAATAAACGTAAGCAGCTCGATAAAGCCCCTTGGACTAGCAGTAAAATCGGTAAAAGAAGTGCAAAACACCTACTTTGGGGTCTAACAGCTCTGCTCACTGGCTGTGGTTTTATCGGTTATTTTATTCCCGCCCGTGAACTTTATTTGGACATCTTGACGGGTAATGCCAGCTTCTGGGTGACAAGCTGGGTGTGGTTTTTCGCCATTTGTACTTATCTCAATGCAGGCTGGATGCGCGAGCAAATGTGCTTACATTGCTGCCCCTATTCACGTTTCCAAGCTGTGATGTTCGATGCCAACACTAAAACCGTGACCTATGATGCACAGCGCGGTGAAGCCCGTGGCCCTCGCAAACGTAAACAAGAGAACAATCAAGATAACCATACTTTAGGTGACTGTGTTGACTGTAATTTATGTGTCGAAGTGTGCCCAACAGGGATAGATATTCGTAACGGCTTGCAATATGAGTGCATTAACTGTGGCGCCTGTGTCGATGCCTGTAATGAAACTATGTTGAAGTTCGATTACAAGCAGAATCTTATCGGTTATATGAGTGAAAATGATCTTAAGGGAGTGAATTACTCCTATTGGCGCTCGCCGCGTTTCTTAGGCTACGGTGCAGCGGTCATTATCATGTTTATCGTCATAGGGTTAGACTTAAATAGCCGCAGCGAGATCCAGCTTAACGTGATCCGTGATCGTCAAAGCTTGTACCGTGAAACCTCGGATAATAAAGTTGAAAATACCTATCAGCTGAAGATCCGCAACAAGACACAAGATACTAAGCAGTATCAACTCGCCGTCGACAGTGAAATGCCCTTTAGCTTGATTGCCGATCCTATTATTACCTTGGCAGCGGGTGAACAAGTCGACTATCCCGTCACTGTATTAGCCGATAAGGATGCCATCCCCTCGGGGCGCAAAATGATCCAATTCTCGGTGACGGATGTTAAACAACCAACACAACAAGTGAGCCAAGAAACCGGATTCTTCAGTCCTTAGCACTAAGCTTTTAGCGCTTAGTATGAGTCACCGTAACATTGGTCATCATCAAATTAACTACCCAATCGGCGCTTGAGGAATCAACTCAAGCGCCGGTTAAAGGCAGAAATTCATCCCCAAATGACAACCTGATCTTTAACGTCTCATACATCGGAATCAAACCTTAAACACCTACAAAGCTGAAAATTCCCCCGTTAAACGGCGCATATAGACAAAGCAAATTGAGCAGATTCAATCTCAATCCTTAGAAACATAACGGTTACAAATTTTAAATTGTCTTTCCTTCTACTCTTATTTAGGTTTTGTGTTTCATTAGATAACTAAGCTTCTAAGATAACTAAGCTATAGTTAAGCACTCAGCTTTAGAGTAAAAATACTATTTGTTACATAAAGATACCGTTATTGGCATAAAGATGTTTTTCGCGATAAGCATTGACCTCTAGTGCTAACACCCTCTAATCTAAACACCTGTTTAACTCCAAAATAATAACAACTAATAAACATCATCTTTGAGGTAGTTCAGCATGGCATACGATCAAGACTCTCAACTCAAACTAAACTACTCATCACTGGTCGATCTGATCGAGAAAACCAGCCTGCGTTACGGTGATAAACCCGCCTATGCCTGTCTCGGTAAAACCAGCAGTTTTAACGAGATAGAACGCGATTCTCGTTACTTTGCCGCCTATTTACAGAATAAGACCACACTCAAACCGGGCGATCGCATCGCCATTCAATTGCCTAATATCACCCAATTTGTCATCGCGGCCTACGGCGCAATCAGAGCTGGGCTTATCTTAGTTAACACTAATCCCCTATATACCGAGCGTGAGCTCATCCATCAGTTCAATGATTCTGGTGCCAAAGCGATCGTGGTGTTATCCGATCTATTACCGACCTTAGCCAAAGTCATCGACAACACCAAAATAGAATACGTCATTTCAACCCACCCTTTAGATTTGATCGATCCGCACGTACAGCCTAAGACGGGTCTGAAAAATGTGGAGTTTTGCCAAATTTTAAAACAAGGCGCAGAACTCCCCTTTAGCCGATTTATCTCAAATCTCGACGACCTCTCGGCGTTGCAATATACGGGCGGCACCACTGGATTATCTAAAGGTGCCATGTTGACCCACGGCAATATGCTCGCTAATGCGGCGCAGGTAAAATCCCGCATCGCGAGCGTGATCACCGAAGGGGAAGATATCTTCGTTGCACCGCTACCGATTTACCATATTTATGCATTTATGGTGAACTTAGTGCTGTATTTCGAGTGTGGCGGCTGCTCGGTATTAATTCCAAATCCACGGGATATTAGCGGCTTAATTAAGACACTCGCCAAATATCCCTTCACTGGATTTGCAGGACTCAATACTCTGTTTGTCGCCCTATGCCATCAACCCGAGTTTAAAGCACTCAACTTTAGCCATTTAAAAATCACCATCTCGGGCGGCACAGCACTGACGGCCGCGGCGGCCAACATTTGGCAACAGACGACAGGCAACATGATCAGTGAAGGTTATGGGCTATCTGAAACTTCGCCAGTGATTTCACTCAATGCACCTGGTTATCAAAAACTAGGCACTATTGGTAAACCTGTAATTGGCACTGAGGTTAAACTCTTAGATGAAAACGACATTGAAGTGCCCTTAGGTACGGCCGGAGAATTAGCCGCACGCGGCCCACAAGTCATGCGGGGATATTGGAATAATCCGCAGGAAACCGCTAATGCCATGACTCAAGAGGGCTTCTTTAAAACTGGGGATATTGCCATAGCAACAGCAGAAGGTTTCCACCAAATAGTTGATCGTAAAAAAGATATGATCATAGTCTCAGGTTTTAATGTCTATCCCAACGAAGTGGAAAACGTCCTAGCGAGCCACCCTAATGTGATCGAATGCGCCGTGGTGGGAGTAAAAGATGAACACTCGGGCGAAGCGGTTAAAGCCTTTATTGTGCTCAAGGATGATAGCCAAGATCATCAACAGGCAAAAGAGGCCATTCTAACCTTTTGCCGCGAGCAATTAACCGCCTATAAATTGCCAAAAGTGATTGAATTTATGGCGCAATTACCTAAAAGTACCGTCGGCAAAATTCTGCGCCGCGAGCTAAAAGATAAAGCTTAAAAACCGCATTTTAAGGCAAAGATAAGAAACAAAAACACAATAAAAGACCCAGTGAGCTAGACTGAACGTTTCAGCTAGCAACTGGGTTTTATTTTACCTACATGGTCTCATTCAAGGCGCTGGCATTGGCCTCTTCGGTTAACAATTGCAGACTGGCAAATTCACGATATAACGCATTAGATTGCATCAGCTCTTGGTGGCGACCGCTGGCGACAATCTCGCCCTTATCAAACACAAAAATCCTATCGGCATTGATTACTGTCGATAAACGGTGAGCAATAATCAAAGTCGTTTTACCCGCCATCAATACATCCAGCGCTTGCTTCACTTTCTGCTCGCTTACCGCATCTAAAGCGCTGGTCGCTTCATCGAGTAACAATATCGGTCTGTCGGCTAAAATCGCCCGCGCAATGGCAATACGTTGTTTTTGTCCACCAGAAAGCCGTACACCACGCTCGCCTAAATAGGTTTGATAACCTTCAGTAAACTCGCTAATAAACTCGTGGGCACGGGCCGCAATACAGGCATCTATCACTTCTTGCTCGGTGGCATCGACTCGACCATAACGCACGTTTTCAAGTACGCTAGTCGCAAAAATTACCGAGTCCTGCGGCACTAGAGCAAACTGCGACCGCAACTCCTGCGGAAGAAGATTAGCAATATCAATACCTTCCAGTCGAATACTGCCAGCGCTAGGCACGTAAAAGCGTTGCAATAACTGGAACAAGGTACTTTTACCCGCGCCACTTGGCCCGACTAAGGCAACCCGTTCACCCGCGGCAATAGCCATATTGAGCTGTTTTAGCACTAAGACATCATGCTCTGGATAGGCAAAATTGAGTCCTTCAATCATTAACTCCCCACTGACCTTGGCGGGCAAAGTCACAGGATGAGTTGCAACGGGAATATCCACTTGCGTTTCAGCCAGTTCGATTAAACGTTCGGCGGCGCCAGAAGCCCGCTGGATCTCGCCTATCACTTCGCTAATGGTCGCCACTGCGCCCGCAACCATCACAGCGTAAAACATAAAGGCAGATAACTCACCGCCCGTCATCTTACCCGCCATCACATCGTGGGCACCGACCCAAGTCACCATAGCAATTGCGGCGATACTTAAAAACATCACGGTTGAGATCAATAAGGCACGGTAACGGATCCGGCCACTGGCCGCAGACATGACATCTTCGACGCGGCGATTGAACAAGCTACGGTCTTTATCTTCATGCCCATAGGCTTGTACCGTATGAATTTCATGAAGTGTTTCATCAACATAAGCGCCGAGATCAGCAACCCTATCTTGGCTTTCCCGTGCTAACACACGTACTTTGCGACCAAAAAAGATCACCGGCCCTAACACTAAGGGCACCGCCAACAACACCAGCAATGTCATCTTAACGCTAGTGATACCCATCATGACTAAACCACCAAGAACAGTTACGCTAGAGCGCAGCGCCATGGAAAGACTTGAACCCACCACAGTTTGTAGCAAAGTAGAATCGGCGGTAAAACGGGAGATCACTTCGCCGGTGCGTACCTTAGCGTAAAAGGCGGGAGAGAGTTTAAGCAGTTGATTGTAAACCGTTAGACGAATATCGGCGCTGACCCGCTCGCCAAGCCAAGTCATCAAATAGAAGCGGCAAAACACCGCTGTGCCACTGACGGCGGTAATTCCGAGCACTAACAGTATGATTTCATTCAGCCGCTGCGCATTATCCCTTACAAAGCCTTCATCGACCATCAAGCGCACACCTTGGCCCAATGATAACCAAGCGAGCGACCCTATCATCAAGCAGATAATCGCCGCGACAACTTTCAGTTTGTAGGGTTTAAGAAAACCCATAATCCAAGGCAATACCGATCTTTGCTGCGCCGAGGTCAGTTTGGCCTTTGATGTATCAGCGCTTGATGTGGGCGTGACTGGAATTAACTTTTCGGGCAATGGCTCAGCCCCCGCTTTAATGGGTTCAGATGATTTGGCGAGTTCGTGTGTCGGCTCAGTCACGGGTGGCATCCTTGAGGTAGGTAAGGCAATTCAAATATAACATCAGCATGAATGGGATCATCTGCAGCCGTTAACCGCGCAGCATGACTTAAAGCATATAAGTGAGATGCTACCTCTTGCAGTGGAATTCAAGGGCTGTGTGGTTTTACTCAAAAGAAAAGCATAAAACAAACCCGCAGCGAGTGCGGGTTTGTTTTATTGCAATAGCTTGACGCGGCTTAAGCGACTTGCTTGTTTTCCGGCGTTTTTGGCGTGCCGTGGTGGCCATCGCGCTTCCAATCCACATCTAACAACTCTGCGCCGCTCAGGCTAAATGCTTGGCCAAAACCTTTCACGTAAAGACCTTGATGGGGCGCGAGCTTATATAAGTTAAAATCGGTTAACGCCGCAAGGTTATCGGACATTTCGCCAAAACGTGCCGATAACACACCAACACCTTTGCTGAAGGCGGGCGTATCGCGGGGCACTGCCTCGGCAATCGCATCGAAGGTTAAACGCTTGCGGGCAAAAACCGATTTGGCCGCAGTTTCGTCTTCAACTAACATCACAGAGACCTTAGATGAGTGCTTTAAATTATGACCGTGACGGGCTAAGTCACTCACCAAAATATAAAAACCATCATCTGCCAGTGCGAAGGGCGCATAGCTCGCATTCGGCTGGCCATCTGTACCAATGGTGGCTAGTTGTAAGGTCTCGCGCTGCTGTTTAAAGGCTTCGATTTCGGGTAAGAGTTTGTCTCTTAAACGCTGTTCTTGTTCGGTAATTTCAGGCTTCATTTACTGTTTTCCTTAATACTTTTGTTAATGCTGCAATTCAGAGGTGTGATTGCACCGAGGCAAAGGCTGTCGCGAGCGCTTTAAATTGGCGAACTTGCTCAGGAAACAGTGCTCTTTGTTTATCACGGCCTAAATACACTTTGAACACCACCTCACCTTCACTGCCGAAAAAGTTAATCGAATGGCTCTCGCTGCCTCTAAAAGGTCTGCTGATCAAAGCGATACCACTCATGGCATCTAATTTGAGATGACCATGCAAACCGTCCCCCTTGCTGTAGAGGTTGTAATAACCGTGGGCGTATTTTCCCTCGGGGAAATCTCCTTTAAATTCAAATACGCTGCCAGATAACATCACAATAGTGGTTAACTTTCCCCATTTGGGTAAGGCTTGCAGTAATGTATCGAGCTGAGTTAACGGAACAAACACCACTTGTTCGGGCGGCAGCGCTGCAACCACTTCGAGCTCGGCAATGCCTAATTCACTGGCGAGCTGCGCTGGCATTAAATCAGCTTGTTGTTCAAATCGTTGTCGCAATTGCGCCTGTTGCTCACTTAGCTGACGTTGCTCAGAGTTTAAATCTGGCGCGACATTGAGCTCGGTATCGAGTGTCATCTTCATTTTACTGTCTCCAGCGGTAGTGACTATTGAGTGGCTTAGAACATATAGCGCGCCGATAACTTCATATTACGACCCGGTTGATACAAGGTTTGCCACGCTTGTTGATACTTCTCATCACCGATATTTTCGATTGCGAAATCCACTCTCACACCCGCCATCGCGCCCATAGTCGGCTCCCACGCTACATACACATCCCATAGGGTGTAATCGTCGTATTTCGCCACTTTAAAGCCGTCAGGCGTATTCGACTGAGTCGCCACATAAGTGACGCGAGTGCCGAGTTTCATGTCGCCTTCCATAATGCCTTGGGATAAATCGACATTGAACTTATTGGCGGGTATATCTTCTATATCATCGCCCGTTTGACGATCTTCGCCATGGGTTTGGCCGTAATTCATCGCTAAGCGAGTTTGGCCAATACGGTAACGACCGCTAATTTCAAAACCTGTTAAACGTGCATCTTCAACGTTATTCCATGAGGTCGTTTGCTCGAATCCAGGAATGCCACGCCAAGGATTAGACACTTGCTGCACGATAAAATCGTCCACATCGTTACGGAAAACGTTAAACGTTAGCGCCAGTTCATCATCACCCGCTAACTCACTGAAACGTAAGTCCGCTTTGATTTCTTTATTGCGCGCAGTCTCTGCTTTTAGATCCGAATTCACCGCGAAGGTGTTACATAAACCTTGGGGTAAAAATCCGGGGATTGGCGGGATACAATAATGGGTGCCGCTGGAGAACATTTCCTCTACCGTAGGTGCGCGGAAGGCTTGATCGTAACGGGCACTTAAGGTCAACCAAGGCTGAGTCTGCCACACCAAGCCAAGCGATGGTGATAACTCATTGTCATTTGAGGATAAGTTGAGATTATGGCTGTCATTTTTAAAGCTGTCATAACGCAGACCCGCATCAAGATTTAACGTCTTAGTCAACTCAATATCTGCCCGCGTAAAAGCGCCCCATACTGTGGTTTCGCCATCGATATTCTCTGGACGCTGGCCCACTTGGCCCGAATCATCACGCGTCGTTTCTATGGTATCGCGAAAACCATCGACCCCGTAGGTCAACAGAGTATTGCCTAAACGCGAACTGTTATTAAGGTTAATCCCCACAGTGCGGAACTCAGTACTGTCTTGCTGACCTTTCGTAATACGGTCTTCATCGTAGTCGGTACTGTTCCAATACACTTGCATCTTAGTATCCAGATACGGGTTATTAGCAGGATTGAGACTGTAGTTTAGGGTGAGGTTTTGATCGTCAGTCTTGCGGCGCACCAAAGGCACTGAACTACTCACAGCAGCAGAAGGATTGCTCGGTACTAATTCATTGTTTTTGCTAGCTCTTGCAGATAACTCTAACCGTGATGCCTCGTCGGCTTGCCAACCGAATTTAGCTAAACCACTGCTGCCTTGGGATGCACTGTTGTTTAGAGTTTCGTCATTACCGGTTTTTATATTGTTTGAATCGTAATAGGCACCATTGAGTAACCAATCGATGTTGTCTTGTTGACCATAGATTGCGCCACTGGTTTTAGTGCGGGAGCCATTGGTCTCATAACCTTGTTTGAAATAACCACCAAAGGTCTCGTCTGGTGCTAAAAAATCTTGTGCCGACTTAGTATTCTGCGCTACGACGCCACCGAGGGCACCACTGCCCCACAAGCTACTGGCAGGGCCGCGCAGCACTTCGATGGATTTGAGCAACTCTGGGTCCATAAAGTAGGTGCCTCTGTGACCAGAGCTGGTATTTTGTCTTGCGCCGTCAATTGTTTGCAACACACGATCGCCACTTAAACCACGGATTTCAACCCCTTGAGATGAAGCTCTTGGGCCATTGGTCAACGTAATATTCGCCTCATTTTTAAGGGCATTGGCAACTGATGATGCTTGGGCGACCGTAAGTTGCTCTTCATCCACCACTACCACGCTGCGGCTGGTTTCGGAGGCTTTTTCACTGATGCGTGTTGCACTCACCAATACTTCATCAAATTCAGTCGTGACCAGTTTTTTATTCGCATCCTGTTGAACAACGGGCTTAACACTTTCCTCTGCCGCTAACGTAAAACTTAGGCTTAGGGCCGTACCACTCAGTGCTATCGCCATGGCGATCACTAACGGCTTTTTTTTCATCTCTTCATCCTCAAGTGATATTCAGCTGTTTCCGTACAATTTATTACTGAGCCTAGACTCTCTTTCCAGACGCCAATCCTTTCGAGATTTAGTCTGTTACAGATGTTCCATTCCAGATTTGGCTCTTTCGAGATTGAGCCTCTTCCAGATCGAGCCCAAGGCAATCAGTACCCATAAAGTAGGATAAATCGTCGGTTTAGCTGCTTTTTTAAGCGCTCATTCGAGCTATTGCAGGCACTCTACCTGAGATAATAAAATAGATCAAATGCAAATCATTATCATTTGCGATCTTGTTTATATTGAGATATCTTAATTAGGAAAATGGCTTTCATTAGAAAAAGAGGTTGCTGTGACACCAAAACGATATCTTGCCTTTGGCGCGTTAACGGTTGCCATCCAGACGGGTGTTATCGCCTCACAACCCGCTATGACTATGCAGCCAAGCGCCCAATCATCGAGCGTAAACCAAGCATCACTCACTCCCAGCGCGAATACTGTCACCCTTAATTTTTCTACCGCGACTAGCGCTACAAGCAACACGAATGCAGAGCCCATCAAGCAAACAGACGCCAAAGTAGCCACTGTGAACAGTACAGTGCAAAAAAACATTACAGCGCAAAAAGTATCAACAGCAGAATCTGTCGATAAGGCGGTTATCCCGAAAACTAAAGCTGATCAACGAATTGACAGCCAACTCGCCAAAAAATCTTCAGCAACAAAACCCACGGCTAACAATCTTCCGGATACAGCTCCTTTAGCGACGAACGATTTAGAACCAAGTGCTTTAGCACATAAGCGACTTGAACAAGTTGAACAACAAACAGAACCAAAAACAGCACAAATGGATTTAATCGCTAACGCTGCCAAAGTTGATGCAAAAGCGACCCCAAATGTAGCCAGTGCAACAACTGACAGTGCCCAAACTAACATAGTGGAATTAGCCAAACCGCTGTTCGCTGCAGCACCACCGCAACCGACTTATCCAAAGATAGCGCGTAAAAAAGGGCTAGAAGGCACCGCAACCATAGAAGTGATGTTTAACGAACTTGGTGAGCAACTGGCACTGACGTTAGTAAAAAGCTCAGGGTTCAGTCTGTTAGATCAAGCCGCGTTAGATGCAGTTGAAAACTGGCAATTTGCGGCGCCAGCGCAAAGGCTAGCGAGTCATTATAAGGTCAGAGTGCCTATTCGCTTCGCGCTCAACTAACAGGCCCAATGTTGCCACTGAAAAATTAGCTCGTGGGAAGTTAGCTCGTGGAGTATTAGCCACCGCACAACTAGCCTGATTTTTGTTTTACTAACTTACATATAAAACTACTTTTTCAATCGATTGGAGAGGCTTAATGCCCGTAACTGATTTTTCAACCCTACAGACTCAGCTTGGCGTGCTCACTTGGCCCTTGTTGTTATGTGCTTTTTTAGCTTTGATGATCTGCCTTGAACGTAGCGCCTTGTTTTTGCATCAAACTTTGCTGTCAATCTGGCCCAAAAAACAGGCCTGGGTAAAAGCATTGCGTCAATCAAGCTCAGCGGCAACCACTGAAAACGTTAGCGCCCTGCTAGCGCAAACCAGCGCACAGCAAGATTTACTCGCCCGTGGCGCGACCTTGTTACTCAAACAAGTCCACCAGCCAAAAGTGCTAAGGGAAGAATTACTCAGTCTATGGCTCAATAAGCAACAACGCGACTTGCAAGCCGGACTCAAGGTTTTACAAGTGATTGGCATCATTAGTCCACTACTCGGTTTGCTCGGCACAGTATTGGGACTCATCGAAATGTTTGCCCAACTCGGGCAATCACAAGGCCCTGTCACGCCAGCACAACTCAGTGCTGGACTGGGCCTTGCGATGAACACCACAGCAGCCGGACTCATGATCGCCGTGCCCGCCATTACCGCCGCCCATCTTTTTGGGATCTGGACTCAAGGCCAATGCCTGCGCGCTGGGCATGTGCTCAATCAACTCAATCTCTGGTTAGCGGGTATCGAAGATATTTCAATTGATGCCAATCATTACCAAGCATTCACCCGAGTCAGTAAAACCAGCGTCGAGCAAAAATTAGCATCCAAGCCCCATTCTCAAATTGAGCCACAGACATGATAAGTGCAGATAAATCATTCTTATCGCAGGCTGGCATTGCTTCGCCTGAGCAACTTCCGAGCCTAGATTTAACCGCGTTAATCGACATTATTTTTATCGTGCTGGTGTTTTTACTGCTGACGGCAAATAGCCAATTATTGAGTTTGCCGGTAGATGTGCCACAAAGCCCAAGCTCAGCTATCACGGCAATCGACAACAAACAAACAATTGCCATCAATATCATGGCAACAGCGCCTTATTGGGCTATTGATGGCAAAGAGTTTGATGACTTAGCCACTTTTACCACTGAATTTACTGCACATTTTCAGACTATGCCGAAGGCGACGGTTGTCATTGCCGCCGACAAAGCCGCGCCAGTGGAACCTTTGATGCAACTGCTTGCACTGTTACAGACGCAGTCCATCAGTCAGACCCAAATTTTGATGGAGCACTAGCGTATCCGAACCAGCCATTTAAACGAGAAAGCAAAAGTCTGACATCAAAAAACGGCATCTAAGCCTGTGGCGAACAAGTTGTATTAGGAGTTTAACCATGTTGTTTCAAGCAACTAAAATACCAGTAAACAAAGGTTCCATTGCTCAACGTTATCAACATAGACGCACATATAAAGCATTGAAAAAAATTATTTTTTTCACGTCAGCACTTACGACCTTACTATCCTCAAGCGTTTTTAGCGCTGAACTGAGTGCCGAGCCAGAGATAAGACTCGTGAGTGCAGGTACAGGAGTCACAGAGCTCGTGCTCGCCCTCGACGCAGGCAATGAGCTAGTCGCCATCGACTCCACCAGCTATGTGCCTGAAAGTTTGAGCCATGTGGCTAAGCTTGGTTATCACAGAATGCTCTCCGCCGAAGGCATTATTGCCCTCTCCCCAACGCTGGTTGTCGGTTCAGATGTGATGGGACCAGAAACCACACTTAAGGTATTAAAACAGGCGAATATCCAAGTCGTGCAATTACCCGCAACAAATGATGAACCACAACTGATGAACAATGTGGATACCTTAGGTCACTTACTCAATCGCCAAGAACATGCGGTTAAATTAAAACAAGATTTACATCAACAACTGCAAAGCTTAGCGGGTAAAAAACAACAAGTGCGCGATGCGGGCTCTCAGCCAAAAATTCTCTTCATGCTGTTACAAGAAGGCCGCGGTGCACGGGTTGGCGGTAAAGGCACAGCCGCAGATACTATTATCGAGCTGTCTGGAGCACAAAATATCGCCGAGTTTGATGGCTACAAAAGCATGTCTCAAGAAGGGATTCTGTCCTTGCAGCCCGACATTATTTTGCTGTCAAAGCGTAGCGATAAACCCACAGATCAAACTAATGCACAAATTGCTCAAGAACTGTTGAAAGAGATGCCACTACTCGCCCATACCCCAGCAGGTGAAAACGGCCATATTCAAACACTAGCACCGCAAGCCCTTCTCGGTGGTTTAGGCATCAGTGCCATAAGCGCCGCGGATACGCTCGCCAGCACATTGCTCAAGCAAAACCATTCACAAACGCAGCGATGAGTACAGTTAGCACTAATTAACCCCAGATAAAAATAGAAAGGATATTTGAGATGTTCCTCAACCGCTGGCTCTGGCCGAGTCTAGTCACACTGTTAGCCCTAAGCGGCTTACTCTCGGTCAGCACTGGCCCTGTTAGCATCAGCTTTGTCGACGCCCTAAATGCAGTGTTCAATTGGGCTACCCAGCAAAATATCGGCAATATTGCGCCCCACGAGCAACTAGTAATCAACAATGTGCGCTTACCACGGACATTACTGGCGTTAGCAGTAGGCGCTACGCTCGCACAGTGCGGCGCGGTAATGCAGGGGCTTTTTCGCAATCCCTTAGCGGATCCCGGTATTATCGGAGTGTCATCCGGCGCAGCACTTGGCGCAGCCATCTGTATCGTGCTGTTACCCAACGCGAATCCGTTGATGATCCCCATCAGTGCGTTTGCATCGGGATTAGTGACCACCCTTATCGTCTACCGACTCGCCAGCAGCCCAACAGGTACATCGGTCGTATTATTACTTTTGTCGGGTGTTGCCATAGCTGCGCTGGCAGGCGCAGGAATAGGTGTTCTCACATATCTTGCCAACGACATGGCGCTACGTGACTTAACCCTATGGCAAATGGGATCGATTGCAGGTGCGCAGTGGCTATATGTCAGTCTGTGTCTTGTGACCTTAGCGCTACTGAGTTGGCGATTCCACCAAGATGCGGCGGCACTTAATGCCTTGCTGCTTGGCGAATCCGAAGCACGCCACTTAGGGATAGATGTCGATAGGCTCAAACTTAGGCTTATTTTGCTTTGCGCCTTAGGGGTTGGCGTAAGTGTAGCTGCAACAGGAATTATCGGCTTTATCGGCCTCGTCGTGCCGCATTTAGTGCGCATGATGTTAGGCCCAGATCATCGCCAACTGCTGCCCATCAGCGCACTTTTAGGTGCAGCCCTATTGGCATTGGCCGATATCGGCGCGCGCGCTTTTTTACCGCCTGCCGAGTTACCCGTTGGACTCGTCACCGCGCTCATCGGTGCGCCTTTCTTCATCTTTTTACTACTGCAACAGCGCAGTAAGCTAATCTAAGCGAGTTTTTATGGCTGCAACATCCTTTGCAAATCAACCATCACAATCGACAACTTATTCAGCCAAGGCGCAATTTGATCGCACCCAGCTCAGCATTTGTCAGCTCGATGTCAACATCGGTCCAAAAACCGTGCTCAGTGATATTAATGTACAGTTTCAATCGGGTGCAGTAACAGCCCTACTCGGCCCAAATGGTGCGGGTAAATCCACCCTGCTTAAAGCCCTTTGCCAAGAAATCAGCACACCAAGGCAAAGTATACGGCTAGGCCATAGCCAACTGGCGGATTGGCCTAGGAGCGAGCTGGCAAAATCCTTAGCTGTACTGCCGCAACACGCCAGTCTCACCTTTCCCTTCACTGTGTCAGAAGTCGTAGCAATGGGCTTATATCCCTTAACCATCAGTAAGATAGAAGGAGATGCGTTAGTTGCCGAGCAACTGGCGCAAGTGGGCTTAACCCATCTGGCTAAGCGCAGCTATCCAACCCTCTCAGGCGGCGAGAAACAGCGAGTCCAACTCGCCAGAGTCTTAACTCAACTCAGGCAATCGCCGTTTCCACCCGTACTATTACTGGATGAACCAACATCGGCGTTGGATCTTGCCCAGCAGCACAGAGTACTTGAATTAGCCCAAAACTTAGCTCACCAACAAGGCTACACTGTAATAGTGGTACTGCATGACTTAAACCAAGCAGCGCGCTATAGCGATCAATTAATTGTGTTAAAACAAGGGCGAATAGTCAGTGAAGGCAAGCCATCCGATGCACTGTCGGTTGATACCATTAGGGAAGTATGGGACTACGAGCCCGTATATATCCCCGCCCCACAGGGTGGACACCCACTGATTTTTTAATGGAAAGAAGATATTCATCTTACGTTTTTGAGGTCTAATGTGGGTATAATCGCTGCGTTTACACTTTAGCTATCACCTTTTAGCCACAGCCGCATTAATTTAGGCAGAGCCCAGATGAAACCCACTATCTCGACAGAAACTCAACAAGAAGCACTAGTCGCAGCCAAAGCCACCCAAAAGCCGGGCCAAACCAAAGAGCAAACTAAACTCATTGCCCAAGGGATTGAAAAAGGCATAGCTGAATATAAAAAGCTGCAAAAAGCCAAAGCTCGCGAACGGGATAAAGCACGTAAACAACAGTTGAGAGCAAAATCTCGCACAGTTAATGACACTGATGAACTAGAGGATTCAGACGAGTTATTCGAATCTCAACGTCAGTTCACCACCGCGACTTGGATTGCCATAACGCTTTTACTATTAAGTTGGGTAGGGTTTGCCACATATATCTTTGCAGATTAAAAGCTATGATTTATATATAAAAATTAAGACATCCATATATCACTTGTTAGGCAATATCCTCTAATACCTTACACACATCATTAATTGAAAAAATATTACCGTTAAGGCTTGCTCGGTCTTTTGATATATTCAGAACGAGCCTAAATACGTTGTTCGCATCAGGATAACGGGCAAGTTTTAAAATGATGTCATCACCATTTTCTTCTGCAGACCGAAAATCCCAGCCCTTCCCTGATAAATCAAAAAGCACTTCCGCCGTTTCAGTATTGATTAACACTGGCGCATAAACCCAATGCGACATTCGCATCTCACTGGGGTTGATATCCAGTGTTAACTTACCATTTTGAAAAAACAGCTTAGTGTCCATAAACAGTCCCTGAGTAACAAGTGCACAAGCGATAGGCCGATAGCTTGTATATTGAACCCCTTATCCATTTGTTGTCCATACCGCATCACTTCTAAAACGAACCGTTTACGCTCATTGCCATCAGGCAAAACCGTTAAATGCTTAAGCGAAAAAAAGACAAAAAAAAGCCTGCTCAATGAGCAGGCAAAGACATATTTCAAGCGTCCCTTTCGGGGAAGTACATTACCGCGCTAGCGGGAAAAACCAGGCATATTCATGCAAAAACATCAATGTGCTACTTGAGTCTAAACACGCCAAAAAAGGCGATACAAAGGTTGATGGATGATGGAAACTCAAACTTTAAGGAGGGTTAGGCCTTAAAGCTCATGGCGAATAAACCGCCACGCAAAACATCAGTGTTGAACCAAGTGTTCTGCCAATAAAAATGGTTGTTGCCTGTATAAGACATAGTCAATACTCCTAAATTAGTTGTGATTAAGTGCTCTAGTGAAGCTTGGCTCGGTTCCTTGGAACTAGAGATTCTCAAATCCGTTGAGACGACTTGTCACTCGGGTCCTTGGAGAAAAATATCCATCCTGGATAGACTAGAGAGGAAAGGCGTAGTGCCTAATCCACGAAAGCAATTATATGGATTTGTAGTTTTATTACAACCTTTATTTGTATTTTTTTTAATTAACGCTTTTTAATGTAATTAAATTACACAATCATAGTGGGGTTAATGGCGATCTGCTTCACATAAAAACAGAAATAGTCCTGTAAACATCTAATAAGTAAGATATTACAGAATTATTTCTATTTGTTACCACAAATCGTTAGCGATTGATCAGATATTGATACAAGCCCACCAGCGGACTCGCTGTAGGTTTGCCGTAGAGCGGATCACCTTCTGTTGCACTGCCTGCGATATCTAAGTGTATGTAAGCCAATGGAATAGGGGCTGTTACACCATGGTCAAATAGCCCCGACGCTTTCAGTAAAAACGCCGCGGGATATTGATGTCCACGGGCGGTAATCGATGATGGCGCATTATTGGAAGATAATATTTCAGCAGCGCCTGACACATCGCGGATCTTAGCGAAGTCTTCAGGGCGTAATGTAGACACTTCAAAGGGTTCGCCCCATTGAGTCGCCTGCTGTTGTAAAGTGACAGCGCATTGCTGTGAACTCGCCACTGAGTTTTCCACCGCCGCGGGATAGCTGCCATAACAACGCACGACATGACCTGTGAGTGTTGCTACCGAAAACATCTCAGGCTTCACTGCCGACACGGCTTTGATGCGTAAATGGCTCAGTAAATCCGCCAGCACTAAGCGCCCTTCAGCATCCGTATTACCAATTCGTACCCGCACACCCGCATGGCTCGTAATAATTTCATCGGTCACGAAGGCTTCGCTGCCTATGCTGTTACGCACTAAACCTAACTCGGCAATCACTCGAATACCTTTAGGCTTTAGCATTGACAGAGTTTTAAATAAACCCGCCACGGCAGAAGCGCCGCCTTTATCACGACTCATACCCGCCATAGCGCCGCCGACTTTCAGATCGGCGCCGCCGGTATCGTAAATCACGCCCTTACCCGCAAACAGGAAAGTGCGAGTCACTTGACCCTCCGGCAGATACTCTAGTTTCACCACGCGAGGCTGATGACGACCGACGGCAAAAGAAGAACGCGCCACGGCGCTGAGTAGCGGATAATCACGCTCTAAAATATCTCTATCTTCTACCACTGCGGTTTTGATCACGCTGCCCGCTAAGGATTGCAGACAATAATCGGCAAAGGCTTTAGCCGACATGCGCTCAGGTTCAGTACCACACAAATCCCGCGCTAATAGGCGGCCAGCTTCTAAGGCATTGAGCAAATTGCTGTTATGGGTTGATGAAGATAATAACCCTATGGCCTCAAATGCAGGCGTTAAGCCAGTCGCTTCACGCAGCTCTAAGGTTTGCCACAGTTCTTGACCGCAGGCTAATGCTGCGACTTCAGAGGCAAAACTAAAACGTGAGTCCTTCGATGGCACTACATATAACAATGGACGTTTTGCGCCTGCGTCTTTTGCAATGGCAATCGCAGCCCTTGCAGCATTGGCATAGACTCGCACGTCCACATACTCGTCATTCACTTGGGTGACAGGGGCAATGATCAAACGCCCTCCCGCAAGCCCTGGGGCAAACAGTAATGTCGGGCTCTTACCCACGCGCTTATCCACGTGGGCACCGTGCTGAGCCAATAAACCTATCTCATCAAAACCGATAGAATCCAGATCGGGCGTCACCACCACAACCGCATCCCAGCCTTCACCATCAAAAATGGCATTTTCTGCTTTTACATCAACGAAGTTAACTTGAAACATGACCCATCCTTTTTCATTATTGTGCCTGCATTATTCCCGCTCTATCGCTTAATTACCAATCTAAAAGTGGTACCGACACTCCCAGAAAAAATCGAACTGGAAACTTTGGCTGCCAGCTCACCAAAAGCCTGTGACGCTGAGATTATTTGGCTGCACAGAATGTGGTAGAATGGCCGCAAATTTGCCCTATACCCACAAGACCTTATGAGGGACACTCAAGTGACAGCCTTAAGTCAGTTATACCCGCAGCCATTATGGCAATGGTTCGAACAAATTTGCGCGATTCCCCATCCATCTAAGCATGAGCAAGCCTTAAGCCAGCACATTCAAGCGTGGGCTAAAAGCAAACAACTTGCCGTCGTTGAGGATGCCGTTGGCAACTTGATCATCCGTAAACCTGCGACGCCGGGTATGGAAGATCGTAAAATAGTGGTTATTCAAGCTCATATCGATATGGTGCCACAAAAAAATGCCGATAAAGTGCATGATTTTACTAAAGATCCTATCGAAGCTTATGTCGATGGCGATTGGGTTAAAGCCAAGGGTACAACCTTAGGTTCAGATAACGGTATTGGCATGGCATCGGCTTTAGCCATTTTAGGCTCTGATGATATCAAGCACGGTCCATTAGAAGTGCTGCTGACGATAGATGAAGAAGCGGGCATGACAGGCGCCTTCGGTTTACAGGCTGGCATGTTAGACGCTGATATTCTGATCAATACCGACTCAGAGCAAGAAGGTGAAATCTACATGGGCTGCGCCGGTGGCGTTGATGCTCAAATCACCCTGCCTATGGTGTGGCAAGCCTCTGAGCAAAGTTACTCAGCCTTTAGCCTGCACTTATCTGGCTTAAAAGGGGGTCACTCTGGGGTGAACATTCACTTAGGTCGTGGCAATGCCAACAAGCTATTGGCGCGTTTCCTCTTTGAAAACGCAGATGATTTAGCGTTGGAGTTGACCCAATTTAGCGGCGGTTCACTGCGTAATGCGATCCCACGGGAAGCCAACATCAGCTTTATGTTGCCAGAAGAAAACGTCAGCGCCTTAAACGAAAAAGTCGCTGAGTTTGAAGCGCTTATCCGCACCGAACTCGCCATTGCCGATCCCGATATGCGTTTAGTGTTAAACACTATCCCAACGCCAAAACGTGTGATGAGCGAAAACAGCCAAAATACCCTGATCGATTTGCTGCATGTGTGCCCGAACGGCGTGATCCGCATGAGTGATGAAGTCGAAGGTGTGACTGAAACCTCGCTCAACGTTGGCGTTATCAGCACTAACGATGAAGAAGTCACTATCCTGTGCCTTATCCGCTCGCTGATCGATTCTGGCCGTACTCAAGTCGAAGGCATGTTAACTGCGCTGACCAACTTAGCCGGAGCCGATATCGATTTAAGCGGTGCTTACCCAGGCTGGAAGCCAGATAACAGCTCACCTGTAATGGCGATAGTGCGCGAAACCTATCAAGACATTTACCACAAAGAGCCAGTGATCATGGTGATCCATGCGGGTCTCGAGTGTGGCCTATTCAAGAAACCCTATCCAGACATGGACATGGTCTCGATTGGTCCCACCATTCGCTATCCACACGGTCCAGACGAAATGGTAAACATCACCACAGTCGGCCAATATTGGACATTATTATTAGCCGTACTCGAGCGCATTCCAGTCAAGGCTTAATGCTCTAACCTTACCCTAGCTCACTCAATTCAAGGCCACATCTGCTCAAGTCAGATGTGGCCTTATTTTTTACCGCGGATTCTATTTGTGAAAAAATGCCATCGATAAAACTTTTATGAAAGAACTGAATAACTTGAATTTTCTACTATAGTTGTTCTGTCTGACCCTAACGTATTTTTGCTTATCGCGCTTTTAGAGATAACCGCTTTCCCCTTCAATACTGTGACCTTAAGGAATAGAGATCATGAAATTTGGTAAAATCTTGTCAGCCGCCGCACTACTGCTCAGCAGTAACCTCAGTTTCGCCGAAGAAGTCCCCAAAGCCGTTATCGACCTAGCCGATTCACTGATGCCATTAGGCAGAGAAGTGGTACTGGTGAATGCCGTTAAAGCGCAAAATGCCCAAGGCAAAAGCTTAGATTCAATCAAAACATTAGATGAAAAATGGATTGCCACCGCAGGTATTGATGACTTTATGTCATCCCTGATGAACAACGAAGCGGCCAAGTTTCTCACGACCTTCGAAGCCAGCAAACCTTACTACCAAGAAATTTTCCTCATGGATAATCAAGGCGCGAACGTCGCTATGATCAGTAAAACTTCAGATTATTGGCAGGGTGATGAAGATAAATGGCAAAAATCCTTTGCCAATGGCAAAGGTGATAAACACATAGGTCCGGTCAAGTTTGACGAGAGCTCCCAAGCCTATCTAGTACAAATTTCTATTCCAGTGATGGATGGCGATGCTGCAATTGGTGCTATCACGATTGGGATCAACCTAGATCAATTTGGACTCTAATTGCCAGAGAACGCCAGTGATGGGCTGCATCCTCTTACCACAGAGGTTATTGCGGCTCTCACCTTTTCAGTGCATCAATCAAGGAGGGCGTGACTATGGAATGGTATAAAGATCTATCCGTTAATCAGAAACTGACTTATCCGAGTCTGCTACTCGCCGGCGTAGTCATCTTCGCCTCTTCAACTGGCATTTTAGGACTCAAAGCCTTAAATCACAGCGCGAATACACTCGCGCTTGAATACTTACCTAGCCAATCTGAACTCCTACAGGCCGATAAAGAGCTTTATCAAGCTCAAGTGGCCGAGCGCAGCCTGATGTTTGTTAACGTGGGCACAGACTCTTACAACGACCTTTTAAAGCAGCACACTAATAGTATCTCTCTGGTTAAAGAACATATTGATAAATTTGCCGATGTGACCACAAGTCCCATCGCTAAAGATAAGCTCAATGAGTTGAATCACAGTTTCGATACTTGGCGAGCGACAACCACAGAAATCAGTAATCAACGCACCCAAAATGGCCGTAACGGTAGAACGACGGCGATTGATCTTAGTTTCGGTCAAGCAGCAACGCAATTCGAGCAACTACACCAGAACATTAATCATTTAATCAATGATTTAAATAGTAATACTACCGCAGCGATAGCCCAAGTAGATGATGATGCCAATCATGGACAACAGATGCAGTTAATTGCCTTAGCCATCAGTCTCTTGATCTGTATACTCTTTATCGTTGCACTGCCTAAACTCATCAGCAAACCGCTGGCGGTTTTACTCGCAAAAATCCACGACATTACCGATGGTGATGGCGATTTGACCGAACGAGTCCACTTAACCTCTAAAGACGAGCTTGGTGATCTCGCCAAGGCATTCAATCATTTTCTCGATAACTTACACGGTATTATCTCGCAATTTAAACAGTCTACATCAGAGCTCAACACCGCTGCCGAAGGTCTAGCCAAAACCAGCGCATCAGCAAAACATACCTTGATGGATCAACAAGCTGCAACCCACAGAATCGCCGATGCCAGCGATCATATTGCCGCATCAGTGCAAGAAGTATCAGTCAGTGCCAGTCATGCCGCCGATGCCGCTAAACAAGCCGACGTATTTACCGCCGACGGTCAGGCAAGAGTGAAAAAAACCATCAATGTGATTCGTGAACTTGCGGGAGATGTAGGCACGGCAGAAATGCAGATCAATAAACTCGAACAGGAAGGCCAACATATCGGCCGCGTGCTTGAGGTGATTCAAGCCATTGCCGAACAGACGAATCTATTAGCCCTTAACGCCGCAATTGAAGCGGCGCGAGCAGGCGAACAAGGACGCGGGTTTGCAGTGGTTGCCGATGAAGTGCGATCCCTTGCCTCTAAGACTCACCAATCCACCGAAGAAATTAAATTAATGATCGCCAATGTGCAAAATGGCACTCAAAGCGCTGTGGCGGCGATTAATATCGGTAATGAAAAGGCTATCTCAAGCGTAGAAGCCGCCAGTAATGCCGGTGAAGCCTTAGCGCATATTGCAGAAATGGTGAGCCAAATTAGTGAGATGAACAATCAAATCGCCCTCGCAGCCAAAGCGCAAACCACTATGGCCAATGAGAGCCATCAAAATATTCAACACATTGCCGAACAGTCGGAGGAGAGTCTACGAACCACTGATGAAATCTACGCAGCAAGCGTACAACTCTCGTCAATGGCGAGTAATCTCACTGCGCTGGTCAGCCGCTTTAAACTGTAATTTGTTGAGAGTGAAAGCTTTTATATAAGTTACCTTTTGTAAATCAGTGATGTTTGAAAGGTCCCCTCAAACGAATAAGGGAGCATAAACCTGTCGCAGTGATTATCTGAATTCAGGTGCTCCCTTATATTTAAACAGCAAAGCTAGCACCGATTAGCAGCGCTTAACCACTAAGCCTCTTGCCGCGCGTAAGTTGACTAACATAGGTAACATCAACGCAAGGATCACTATCAGCATCCCTACCAATTGAATTTCCGTCACCGCCTGCCCCATGGCTAACGCCGTTAATGCTGCAAAAACGGGCACGAGATTAAAAAAAATCGATGCCTTAGCGGGGCCAAGCGCCTTAACACCGTTAATCCAAAACAGATAACCGAGCACAGTGGCGAACAAACCTATGTAGAGCACGCTAGAAAAAGCCGTTGCCGACAGTTCCATCAACTCCAGCCAAGGGTGAAACTCACCTCGGCCAAGCCCAACCACGGACATAGACACACTGGCAGCTATCATACTCAGCAAGGTAAAGGGCAACACAGGCAACCAATGGCCGACCCGTTGCGAACAAATGGTATAACCACTCCACGCCAACATGCCGGCGGCAATCATCACATCACCTTGGTTAAAACTAAAGTTGAGCAACTGCTGCACACTACCGTTGGTGATCACTAGCAGTACGCCCGCCAATCCACCCACTAAGCTAAACACTTGTTGTCTGCTGAGCCATTCACGCTGTAATAGCGCATTGACGATTGAAGTCACCAGCGGGCTGAGCGCCATAATCAAGGCACCATTGGCAGCAGAGGTATGCTGCAGGCCATTAAATAACGCCAGATTTAAGCCGCCCACACCAATCACACCCACTAACGCTATGACAATATATTGCACCAAACTCAATTTGGGCCAAGCCTGACGAGTAAAAACGATATATAACGCTAGAGTCACAGCCGCAATGGTAAAACGCCAGAAGACGAGGGACTCTCCTGACATCTCCTCCAGCACTCGCTTAGCAATCGGAAACACACTGCCCCAGCTAAAAACGCAAATCAGTAGACAAACGAATGTCATGTAAGGTGTATGGGATTTCATATCGGCCTCTAGGGAGGTAATTGGGATTGAGCTTAGTTTATAAGTTTCATATATTATTAAAACCAACAAGATTGAGAGCTTAAATTCCAAATATGAAACTTAATTATTCCTTAGACGATATGCGCTTATTTTGGGTGGTGGCACAGCAAGGGAGTTTTAAGCTCGCGGCGCAGCACTTAGGCATTCCACCTTCAACCTTAAGCCGTCGAATCAATCTGTTAGAACAATCCTTAGGTCTGCGTTTACTGCACAGAGACGCCCATAGAGTCAACCTTACCGCCACAGGTCAGCGGTATCTCGAACGCTGCGGCCCGCTATTTATCGAGTTAAACCAGGTATCTGGTGAGTTGCATGCGGATAAACATCAAGCGGTTGGCAAATTGCGGATCTCGGCGCCCATCAATACAACCTATCGCTGGCTAGGTGAATCACTCAACGCCTTCCAACGGCATTATCCCAATATTGATATCGATTTAAGTCTGTCGAACATGAATATCGATGTCAGTGAAAACGCCATCGATATCGCCTTTCGAGTGGGCGAACCTAAAGATCCCGATTGGATTGCAAGGCCACTTACCACGATTAGCTTTGTACTTTGCACCAGCACATCGGCAACGCAGTGGCATGCGCTGCAATCCATTGAAGAGCTGGATCAGCATCCGGTTATCATCGCCAAGCCCACAAAAACGTGGCGTTTACAGCACAATAGCACAGGGCAAAATGTCGAGTTTGAACCAAGGGGGAATATCAAACTAGCCGTCGATGATATGGCGATTGCCTGTCAGGCCGTGGTGGCGGGGCTTGGGATTGGACTCATACCCATCAGCATGGCGAGTGAACAGATACGAAGTGGCAAACTCATTCAAATACTGCCCGAGTGGCAAGGTATTCCGCGCACCGCCTACTTGATGTATCGCGATCGGGACAACCTGCCCTTACGGGTCAGACTGTTAATTGATTTTATGTTGGCGAATCCACCCGAGGCTTATTGAGCCAATGCAGGCATGAGTCTGCGGCTTATCGACTCAATAAACGGCTAGAGTGCTAAATCCAGCTGAGTCTGGCCGTTTAAGCTTGTGGCGACGACAAGAGTAGAATCAGTAAGGCCAACTGAAATCCCCAATAGACGAATGCCGCGGCCTTCTTGCCTTTCCATAGCCTGTGCGAGTAGCTCATAGAACATTACAATCGAGACTTCATCGCTGCGGTGCTCAATTGTAGTCTGCTTGAAATCGTTAAACTTAAGTTTGACCACCTGTTTATGTATTTTGCGTTCCTTAGCACTGCGACTTAAACGCAACGACAGTTCTTGGATCAAACTCGGCATCACCTGCTGGCACTGCTCTAAGCTATAAATATCCTTTGCTAATGTGGTTTCAACCCCCACTGATTTGCGCTCTCTGTCGGCAGAAATCCCCCGTTCATCTATGCCTTGGGAACGCTCAATCAACACACCACCAAACTTACCGAATCGCGCTAAGAGCTCAGGTTTAGAATAAGCTTGCACATCACCACAGGTATTGAGCCCGAGCAAAGAGAGCTTTTCTGCGGTGACTTTACCAACACCGGGAATTTTACGCAGCGATAAGGTCTTAACAAACTCAGAAAGCGTCTCTGGCGTAATGACATATTGGCCGTTTGGCTTGTTCAGATCCGAGGCGACCTTAGCTAAAAATTTTACTGGTGCGATACCAGCCGATGCGGTTAAACCCGTTTCGGCTAAGATATCGCGACGAATCGCTTGGGCAATCAAGGTCGCAGAGCCCTTATATTGTTGGCACTCACTCACATCCAAATAAGCTTCATCTAAGGAAAGCGGCTCAATTAATTGGGTATAGCGAGAAAATATTTCACGAATTTGTAGCGACACTTCTTTGTAAACCTGCATCCGGCCTGGTACTAAAATCAGCTCAGGGCACAACTTAAAGGCATAAGCCGTTGCCATTGCTGAACGTACACCGAATTTACGTGCCTCGTAACTGCAAGTACTGATAACACCGCGACGGTCGCTACTGCCACCCACGGCTAAAGGCTTGCCACGGTACTCAGGAAAGTCGCGCATTTCCACTGCAGCAAAATAGCAGTCCATATCGATATGAATAATTTTTCGCACGTTGAATTCCTCCAACGCCAAAATACTGTATATAAAAACAGTAATCAAGTATTCCTGATAGATTTGGGGCCAATAAGATGTGGCCTAGCGCTGAAAAAGAGAACAAGACAAGTGTGAGGAACAACAGACATGCTTAATAACTGAGTTTCCTAGGCCATTACACTCAGTGGCCTAGGTATTTACTCAACCTAACAATCTAAGGCTCACATCTTAGTTTGCAGGTAGTTTTGCAGCCCAACACGGTCGATAAGCCCAAGTTGTTTTTCGAGCCAATACATATGGTCAGACTCTGTATCGTCGAGTAATACTTCAAGGATTTCACGTGTCTGGTAATCTTGCTTCTGCTCACACAGTGCAATCACTTTGCGCAAATCGTCCGCGACCTTGTATTCGTAGGCGAGATCATTACGTAGCATCTCTTCTACATCTTTACCTATGTTCAATGCCTCACGGGCGGCAACATTGGGTGTACCTTCGAGGAATAAAATGCGCTGCACTAATTTGGCTGCATGGGCTTTCTCATCATCTGACTCATGGGCGATACGCTCATAGAGTTCATTCAGGCCCCAATCTTCGTACATATGGGCATGGACAAAATACTGATCCATTGCCGAGAGTTCTCCCGTTAGGAGTCGATTTAACGCATCGATAACGTCTTTATCGCCTTTCATATCTTGCTCCTATTGGTCGCTAATTTGCGATTGTAGATAATTTTGAATACCGGTTAGCGTAATGAGCTCTTGCTGCGACTCGAGCCAATCTAAGTGCTCTTCTTCGTCTTCGAGAATATCTTCCAGCAGATCGCGGCTCACATAGTCCTGTTCGGCTTCACACAAGCTGATCGCATCACGCAGCAATGTAAGCTGCTCTTGCACCATGGCCAGATCGCAGTCGAGCATCTCTTGGCTATGTTCACCAATGCGAAGTTTTTCGAGTTGTTGCAGATTCGGCAGACCTTCCAAAAACAGCACTCGCTCGATGAGCTTATCGGCATGCTTCATATCTTGGATGGATTTTTTGTATTCGACGTGGTTTAACTTCTCTAAGCCCCAATGTTTAAACATGCGGGCATGGAGGAAATATTGATTGATGGCGGTCAACTCACAGGTAAGCACCCGATTCAGTTGCCCAACCACTTTAGGATGACCTTTCATAAGTTACTATCCTTGGTAAGCGTGAAAAGATTGATCTAAATCAAGCTTCTAGCCTAGTACAATTTATCGACCAACTCAAATTATCTTTATATTTCACTCACTTAATGATGAAAAGCATTCTCATTCCAGCTTAGATTAACTTGCTATCCCACTCTAATCCCAAGGATAAATCTCAAATGATTAACCCGTGTAAGAAAATACGAGGCAAAAAAATAGCCCCCTAAATCGGAGGCTATGATCGAATCAAGACTATTTAGATAATGCGGTCTTTCGTTAACTTTTCACGACGCGCTTCTTCAGCGGCCATACGACGTTTACGTTTGTCACAAGGGTCATCACAATCACACGCTTTTTCAATCCCTAGAACACCTAAACCGCCACAACTTCCTTCAACGGCTTTGCGCTTGATGAGATAACCAATCGACATGAGCAAAAAGAAGACTAACAAGATCACAAATGCCGCGATAAAAGAGGT
Organism: Shewanella sp. SM20; assembly: GCF_025654545.1. NCBI lineage: Bacteria > Pseudomonadati > Pseudomonadota > Gammaproteobacteria > Alteromonadales > Shewanellaceae > Shewanella > Shewanella sp. SM20. Next base: position 94,476 of record NZ_JAKKRK010000003.1, read on the forward strand.
CATGGTTTACTCCAAAAACTAAATAAGGAAAGGCTTGAAGGCGTCGCTGTAATAGACCTTAAATCCGTCGCCTTGCTTTTCGATTAGCATTATCGCCAAGTGTTCCTTCTTGGCAAGCTCCAATGATGCTTCTGTGCCCAAAACCATCATGGCCGTCGCAAAACCGTCGGCCGTCATACAATTTTGATGCAATACAGTCACGGATGCTAACTTATGATTTATCGGCAAACCAGTACGCGGATCGATTATATGCGTAAAACGTTGGCCGTCTTCTTCATAATAATTACGATAGTCACCAGAGGTCGCCATCGCCATAGTACCAGGTGCAATAACCTGCTGTACGGCTTCAGAGCCATCATTGGTCGGTTGCTCTATAGCAACACGCCAAGAGCTTCCATCACCTTTGGCACCTTTGATACTCAGTTCGCCACCGATTTCAACTAAATACCCTGTCGCGTGGTATTTATCAAGAATGGAAGCGATCTTATCAACCCCAAATCCCTTCGCGATTGATGATAAGTCTACATATAAATGGGTGTTGTGCTTACTTAGACGGTTACCTTCAATGGAAAGTTCACTAATCCCTGTTTTGGCTTTAGCCGCATCAATATCAGCCTGTGTCGGAACTTTCGTTGGACGCTTATCAGGTCCAAACCCCCACAGATTAACTAAAGGACCTAAGGTAATATCAAGTGCCTTATCCGTCACTTGATATAAACGTATTCCCTCTTGCACCACTTTTATGGTATCCGGTGAGACTTCAACGCTTTGCTCCAATGGCAATTGGTTGAAACGGGATAATTCTGAATTAGGCCGATAGGTCGACATCTGGTCATTGACCAGCTCAAGGGCTAAATCAATTTCCGCTTGAAGTAACTGCGCCGTCGGCATCTGCTCATTCGGGACGACTTTAATGTGATAAGTCGTGCCCATAGTGCTGCCGGCCAACGAAATGACTTCGTTTTGCTTTGAACAGGCTGAAACAAAAAAGGCCAGTCCCACGAGGACTAGCCAGTTAAATGAATGCTTTAGTGCTGAGGTATTGATCTTTAAGGTCTGAAACATAGTGACCTACTACTCTTATTTGGGCCCTTAAATGCAAAAGTTGCAGATGAAAGGTTAACCTCAACATCTGCAACTTTTCTATCTAGGACTAATGAACATTAGCCGCCGAAGTCATCCAACAGGATGTTTTCGTCTTCGACACCAAGATTTTTCAACATACCAATGACGGCAGCGTTCATCATTGGAGGTCCACACATGTAGAACTCACAATCTTCTGGAGCATCATGGTTTTTCAGATAGTTTTCATACAATACGTTATGAATAAAACCTGTGTAACCATCCCAGTTGTCCTCTGGTTGAGGATCTGAAAGTGCCACATGCCATACGAAGTTATCATTCTCAGCCGCTAGGCCGTCGAAATCTTCTACGTAGAACATTTCACGCTTAGAACGTGCACCGTACCAGAAGCTCATCTTACGTTTAGACTGAAGACGCTTCAGTTGGTCGAAGATATGTGAACGCATTGGCGCCATACCCGCACCACCGCCGATAAACACCATTTCTGCATCGGTATCTTTCGCGAAGAATTCACCGAATGGGCCAGAAATTGTCACTTTATCGCCAGCTTTTAAGCTCCAAATGTAAGATGACATCTTACCGCAAGGCAGTGTCAAGTTACGTGGTGGAGGCGTAGCAATACGCACGTTCAGCATAATAATGCCGAACTCTTCTGGGTAGTTAGCCATTGAGTATGCACGGATAGTTTCTTCATCAACCTTAGATTCAAGATTGAAGAAACCGAAGTGTTCCCAGTCGCCACGGTATTGTGCAGGTACATCAAAATCTGCATATTTAATATGATGAGCTGGTGCTTCGATTTGAATATAACCGCCAGCACGGAATGGTACAGACTCGCCATCAGGAATTTGCAGCTTCAGTTCTTTAATGAAAGTGGCTTTGTTATCGTTAGAGATAACTTCACATTCCCATTTCTTGATACCGAAGATTTCTTCGTCAAGCTCGATTTCCATATCGTTCTTAACGTTAACCTGACAAGAAAGACGACAACCTTTACGGGCATCACCTTTGCTGATGTGGTCAAGTTCCGTTGGCAAAATATCGCCGCCGCCAGACTTAATCACCACGCGACATTGGCCACATGAGCCACCGCCACCACACGCACTCGATACGAAGATACCGCTATTAGCCAAAACGCCTAACAACTTACCGCCCGCACCGGTTGTAATCGCTTTTTCAGGATCGTCATTAATGCCGATCGTGATGTCACCACTAGCCACTAACTTAGACTTAGCGAATAAAATCACTAATACCAAGATGAGGACGATAGCAGTAAACATACTCACACCGAGGTAAACCTCGAGCGGAGTAGATTTAAAAATACCAAGAATATCCATTAACTTATCCTTAGAAGGTCCAATTCAAGAAGCCGTTATGTGTCTCTTACAGAGACACACCTGAAAACGACATGAAACCTAAGGCCATCAAACCAGCGGTGATAAAGGTAATCCCTAAACCACGTAGGCCGTTAGGCACGTCGGCATACTTCAGCTTCTCACGGATACCGGCCATCAATACGATAGCTAATGCCCAACCCACTCCTGAGCCGAAACCAAACACCACACTCTCGCCCAGCTTGTAATCACGCTCAACCATGAATGATACCGCACCGAAAATTGCGCAGTTCACTGTGATCAAAGGTAAGAAAATACCTAATGCGTTGTACAAAGGTGGAAAGTACTTGTCCAGTGCCATTTCCAGAATTTGAACCAAAGCCGCAATCACACCGATAAAGGTAATGAATTTCAAGAAGCTTAAGTCAGCTTCAGGTGCGCCAGCCCAAGCAAGTGCACCAGGAGCTAGCAGCCCTTGATAGATAACTTGGTTTGCTGGGACAGAGATAGTTAACACTACAACTACCGCAATCCCTAGGCCCATGGCGGTAGTGACTTTCTTAGACACAGCCAAGAAAGTACACATACCTAGGAAGAAGGCCAGTGCCATGTTTTCAATGAAAACAGAGCGAATTAACAGGCTAATATAATGTTCCATCGCACTTACCCTTTTGCTTCAACTTGCTCTGGCTTATAGGTACGAATAATCCAAATCAAAACACCGATCAGGAAGAACGCACTCGGAGGCAGTAGTAGCAGACCGTTTGGTTGGTACCAGCCGCCATCAGAGATCTTGTGCAGGATTTCAACACCGAACAGAGAACCGTTACCAAACAGTTCACGTACGAAGCCAACAGCTAACAGAATCGCACCGTAACCTAAACCGTTACCGATACCATCCATAAAGCTCATCATTGGCGGTGTTTTCATCGCGTAGGCTTCGGCACGACCCATTACGATACAGTTCGTAATAATCAGACCGACGAATACCGACAGCTGCTTAGAGATCTGATAAGCATAAGCCTGCAGCAATTGGTCAACCACGATTACCAAAGAGGCAATAATGGTCATCTGTACGATAATACGCACACTGCTTGGAATATGATTACGGATCATTGAGATAAACAGGTTCGAGAACGCAGTTACCGCAGTTAACGCCAACGCCATTACCAGTGCAGTTTCGAGCTTGCTCGTTACCGCTAATGCACTACATACACCAAGTACTTGTAAAGCAATCGGGTTGTTGTTGACTATAGGTCCGGTCAGAACCTGTTTCAGTTCTTTAGCGTCAGACATTAGTTGAGACCTCCATTGCGTGCTTTTTCAATGAAACTCGCAAAACCTTCTTTACCCAACCAGAATGTCAGTGAATGTTGTACACCGTTACTCGTTAAGGTTGCGCCAGATAATGCATCTACACCGTACTCAGTGCTAGCAACAGTTGGGTTTTTCGTTACGCTGATAGCGAGTTTACCTTGCTCATCAAATAACTTTTTGCCATGCCATTTCGCTTTCCACTGAGCATTTTGCACTTCGCCACCTAAGCCCGGCGTTTCGCCGTGCTCGTAGTAGACTAAGCTTTGCACTGTGTTTAGGTCAGCATCCATAGCAAGGAAGGCATACATAGTAGACCATAGGCCATAACCATGGATTGGCAGAATGACACTGGTTAATTTACCTTGGCCGTCACGAACAAGATAAACCACAGCCTTATCAGCAACACGTTTCACTGAAGCGATGTCATTCTCAGGTACAAATGAGGTTTTCACATCACGAGACGCTTTACGTTGATCATAAGTGTCAGCATCAACACCCTCAACCCAAGCACCCGTTTTCAAATCGACCAGTTTAGCTTCGATGTGTTTGCCGTATGTATCCAGAATTTGCGCTTTGGTCACTTTGCCCGCTTTAGTATCGATAAGACCAGCGGCTTCCAGAATGTACTTTTGCTTATCAAGCAGTTTATTTTCTGCTTGAGTCGGTCTCAGTAACACTGCTGCAGTAGACACAAATATCGCACAAATTAGACACAGGCCAACGACGATAAATAAGGTTCTGCCGAACGAATCTTTATTACTAGCCACGGGCAATCCTCCGCTTGATATTTGCCTGAACCACGAAGTGGTCGAACAATGGCGCGAACAAGTTAGCAAACAAAATTGCTAACATCATGCCTTCAGGGAATGCAGGGTTAATCACGCGGATAAACACAGCCATTGCACCGATCAAGATACCGTATGCCCATTTAGCTTGATTAGTAAATGACGCTGACACTGGGTCTGTCGCCATGAACATCATGCCAAACGCAAAACCACCTAACACTAAGTGCCAGTACCAAGGCATTGCAAACATTGGATTAGTGTCGCTACCGACAACGTTAAGCAGCGTAGAAATGGCAATCATGCCCACCATTACACCGCCAACGATGCGCCATGAAGCGATACGCGTGTAGATGATGACCAAACCACCTAACAGAATCGCTAATGTAGACACTTCACCCACTGAACCTGGAATGAAACCGAAGAACGCATCCCACCAGTTTTGGTTAATGGCGTAATCTAAAGTGCCAGACGCCGCTTGGCTCAGTGCAGTTGCACCTGAGTAACCGTCAGCCACAACCCATGAGGTATCACCTGACATATTCAACGGATAAGCGAAGAACAAGAAGGCACGACCCGCTAGTGCTGGGTTTAAGAAGTTACGCCCTGTACCACCGAACACTTCTTTCGCCACGACCACACCGAAGGTAATACCCAGCGCCACCATCCATAATGGTATAGTTGCTGGCAGCGTTAAAGCGAACAGGATAGAGGTAACGAAGAAACCTTCGTTGACTTCATGACCACGGATAGAGGCGAACAGCACTTCCCAGATACCACCGACGGCAAAGGTCACCGCGTAGATAGGTAGGAAGAAACAGGCGCCATACCACATCAGCGCAGGCCAGCCAGAGTTTGCCGTCAGTTCGGTACCGAACATGCTGAACAAGCTCACTTGCCATACGTCAGGGGTAGCAAAACCAGCCACTAAAGCTAATTGAGCTTGTAAACCTACGTTGTACATACCCACGAACATCGCTGGGAAAGCACAAGCCCAAACCGTAATCATCATACGTTTTAGGTCGAGGTTATCGCGAACATGAGTTTTGCCCTTGTTCACTTTACCTGGGGTATAAAAAATCGTGTATGCCGCTTCGAATAGGGCATAAAACTTTTCGTATTTACCGCCTTTTTCAAAGTCGGGTTCAATACGTTCGAAAAAATCTTTCAAGCTCATTAGCCTTCCCTCTCGATCGTATCTAGACAGTCACGCAGATATGAACCGTAGTCATACTTGCCTGGACATACGAACGTACACAGTGCGAGATCTTCTTCATCTAACTCTAACGCGCCTAAAGTAGCAGCACCGTCAAAGTCACCTGAAATCAAGTCACGCAACAACATAGTAGGAAGAATGTCCAATGGCATTACACGCTCATAGTTACCAATTGGCACCATAGCGCGGTCTGAACCACCTGTACTGGTCGTCATGCTGAACAGACGAGAAGGAGCAAGATGTCCTAAGAATGCACGAGTGATAGAATATTTGTCTGAGCCTGGTAATACCCAGCCTAAAAATTCTTTCTCTGTACCTTCTTCTAACAGACTTACTTGAACATGGTAACGACCTAAATACCCTTGTGGGCCAACGGCTGTACGACCATTCAGAACAGAGCCTGAAATCAGACGAACATTGCCATCTAAGGCTTCACCTGCGGTTAATTCAGTCATGCTCGCGCCCACAACAGTGCGTACGAGTCTTGGCTTAGCCGCTTTAGGGCCTGCGATCGCAATAACACGTTCGGTATTGAGTTCACCCGTCGTAAATAGCTGACCAATTGCTATTACATCTTGGTAACCAATATGCCAAACGGTACGTTTTGCAGAGGCAGACAATAAGAAGTGAATGTGAGTACCGACTAATCCTGCAGGGTGCACACCGGCAAATTCTTCAACTTGGGCATTTGCGGCAGGAATATCAGCGCCAGGCGCTTTACAAAGGTAAACTTTACCGTCAGTAAGTCTTGCTAAGACCTTAAGACCATTAGCAAAATCTTCTTTATGCTCACGGATCACCACAACGGGATCAGCGGCAAGAGGTTGAGTATCTATTGCGGTTACAAAAATACCAGCAGCAGAAGAGTCTACAGCAGGAACTTTGCTAAAAGGACGAGTACGCAAAGCAGTCCATAAACCTGATTCAATCAGATTGTCACGGACTAACTGCGAGTCGAGCGTATCGAGTGCAGTGGCATCATATTTAGCAAAGGCAACGCTGTCGTTTCCTTCCACTTCAATGACAACAGACTGCAGAACACGCTGGGCGCCCCGGTTAATGTCTAATATAGTACCACTGGCTAAAGCCGTATATTTAACGCCTAAATTCTTCTTATCTTCAAAAAGAACTTGGCCTTTTTGTACTTTATCGCCCACTTTGATCTTCATCGTTGGACGTAAGCCAATATACTCTTCACCCAAAGTAGCTACATGTTTAATGGCTGGGCCATTATGGATAACTTGCTCTGGTCCGCCTGCTATAGGCAGTTCCAATCCTTTCTTAATTGTAATCATATCCACAAGCACTACGTTTGAAGGAAAGACAATGCGCCGCGTTCCTGCTAAATACTTAGGTTTTAAACAAAACCTACTGCATTGAGCTAGCGCAGATTTATCACAGAAATGCGATCGCAATCACGCTGGTCGCGCGCATTTTACCCCAATTGACTTGGCATCGCCACGAAAATTATAGGTGATTTCAAACCTAAAATACGGATTGAAAAGAATCATGCGCTACGGCGTTCGCCTTCCGACCTAGTGACTGATCAGAAAGAGAGAATATTACGGCCACTGGGTACTATAGCATTAATAATTAAAGATTTAATTTAGCAAAAAGTCGAAACGTCCACTAAACGCAGCCGAAATCGATCTTATTTGTTTCAATTGATTTAAATTCAAACAAAATAAAACTCAATTTAAAAGCGCCATTGATAACCTAAATAGCTAATACGTCCATTTTCCGATCGAATTCCGCTATTTGATGCTGTCGTAACTAATGTCTCATCTAAGAGATTTTCTACCCTAAAATAAATCTCATGGTGGCGATCAAAATGATAATTCGCCGCTAAATCTACCCGCCATTGTACTGCGATAGGCTGTAATTCAGCGCCAAATTGGCCCATTTCCCGCTCGGATTGATAAAAGACATTTGCATTCAATTCATATTCGGCATATTTCATTCCAGCACTAAAATGCAATTGCTGCTCAGGTAACCAAGCCACTCTATCACCAGCCACAACGCAACCTTGGATTTCGTTACAGCTATTGGTTTGATATTCCGAATTCGAATATTGATAATTTAAGACTAATGGTAACTGTACACTACCGATATCCCACTGGTAGCCAAGATTCAGCTCAACTCCTTTGGTCAGTACATCCACAACATTGCCTTGAACCCACAAACGACTGTCGGCGCATTGGGTATACGCATCACAATTCACATGAAGATTATCAAAATCTTGGACATAAGTTTTGATGCCTCCAGTAAAACGCTCACTGGCATATTGGGCACTGACTTGATATTGCAATGATACTTGCGCCTCTTGCTCAAGATTCCCCGCACTTGCGGCGGTCCATGAGCGGCGAATATCCGTACTAAAGCGCCAATCTCCAGCATCATATAAAACACCGAGTTGTGGCATCCAATCGCTGTCGGAGAAATCAGCCGCATCCAGTCCTACATAAGCTAAATCGACCTTGCGATTGACGCTCACTTGTTCATAGGCAAGCGCGAGCTTTATCTGTAATTCGTCCCAATTAAACAAAGAATCGATTGCCGAAGTAAATGCTGTTGCATCGTCGGTATAGGCCAATAATGCATTCGGTGCATCACTCACTAAACTCAAGTTCTGCTGCCATAGACTCTGTTGATCGCCAAGGTGCATCTCGGCTTTATCCGTATGATAACGGGCGCTATAGATAATTTGATGGGCACCATACTGATTCACTGATTCAGTTTGTGCCCCAAAGGAGCTGAAATCATTGTCTTGCTGTAAAGAAGCCAGTTCGACGCCATCGACTGTCGGCTGACGTTCAAATGCGGCCAACGCAGCAAGACTCTGGGCATCGAGCATTTGCCCATCAAATTGATTGAGTTGGTTTAATTGCTGCGAATAAGACTGGTAGTAAAAGTCTGTGGTGACCTTATGCCCACCATTGAGGGTAACTTGGTGAGACAGTTGGTACTTATGATGTCGCCCCTGATGTTTATCCGCCGCAGTGGCCGAATACAAACTCATAGGATCTTGTTGCCAATCGGCCTGTGTTAACCCAAGCTGAGAGCGATAACTATCATCATCGAGAAACTGGTAAGTAAACTCAGTCACCTGTGGACTTCTGGCGCCGAGTAAACTCGCGGCGTTGATTTTAAATAAGATGTCTGTCGTTTGGTGGTCTGTGTCTTGACCATTGAGCAAGTGATCTGCGCCGCTATTATCTGCATAATTAACCGCGAGTATCATGCCATACTCTTTTTGCTTCACTCCCCAATTCATATCGACACTGTAGTCTGAATCGGTATTGCCCTCGAGAGTCGCCTTACTATTCTCGGTCTGCTCAGCAACAGGTAAGGTTTGATAACTCACCACCCCAAACGCACCTTGCCCACCGACAGCCATATTTGCCATCGGGGCGGCAGTAACACTCTGTTGTTGCAGCAGATTAGGTAAGAGTTGTAATTGCGGTGCAGAATAAGGCGCAGGTGAGAAATACACTCTATCTTGTAATACCGCAATACCTTGAGTCGCGCTACGCATGCTGATGCTCGCGGGATTTCCACTCAGATCCGCAGGCAAAACCGTCAAAGCCGTCAATTGACCTAACGCTAAACGATTAGACGTTGAATGAAATGTGTCATTGAGCTTGTTCAATTCAAGCATTTGACTGTGAAGATCATCGGCGAACGTTGTGCTAGAACAGGCAAGAGATACAGAAATTGCACAAAGTGATACAGTGAAGTAACGACTAGGCATACCAAGCTCCCAAAAACTTTGTTAGCGTACGGTGTTTTTGTTGTTAACTTGTAAAATAGCTGAGTTTACTTGAAAAAAAAAGCGACTCTCGTCGCTTTCTCTTATTTACTTCAGGAAACTGAATTTACTAAAGAAGCACTCTCATACTATAAGAGTGCGAACAATTACAGGTTACCTAGAATTTCATCGCTTAATTTTAGATCGTCATTACGATTAACACTTACGCCTGCAGCAATAATATTACGGGCGATATCTTGTGCTTGCTCTAATGAATGCATCTCATACGTACCACATTGGTATTCGTTCAGCTCAGGGATTTCAGACTGCTCAACCACTTTAAGCACATCTTCCATCGCGGCTAACCACGCATCGGCCACTTGGCGCTCTGTGGGTTCACCAATCAAACTCATATAAAAACCGGTACGACATCCCATTGGCGAAATATCAATGATCTCAACATCGCTGCCATTTAAATGGTCACGCATAAAACCCGCGAACAAATGCTCTAGAGTATGAATACCACGCTCACTGAGGATCTCTTTATTCGGTGCGCAAAAACGTAAATCAAATACCGTAATGGCATCGCCCTTTGGCGTGCTCATATGCTTAGCGATACGAACCGCAGGGGCATTCATCCGAGTATGGTCGACGGTAAAGCTATCAAGTAATGGCATAGGGATCTCCAAATTCTCAGGGCGACATCAACGCCACTGTAACTGTCTATTTATGGCTTGCAAGCATAACACCAAATGAATTACGCCGATAACAAGATAATCTAAGATGAAATCATCTCATATAAATCAGATGCTAATGTGACAGTTTGCAGTAAAAAACCATCATTTAGTGTTGACGCTGTTGACTGTAAGCATCCTCAGATATTTTATGGTACTGGCGCACACCTTGCTCATACGTGTGATAGGCATCGTATACCTTTCGCATTAAGGGATCTTGATTCGCTTGGTCTTCAATCACTTGTTTGGAGATTTTCTCAAGCTCCAACAACACGTTCGGTGGAAACGCTTTAAGTTCCACACCTTCGCCCTTCACTAACGTTTCAAGGGCGGTCACGTTACGGGTCGTGTATTCATCGAGCATATCTTGGTTAATGGCTCTCGCAGCAACTCTGACTATGGCCTGTAAATCCTCAGGTAAACTCTCGAATGCAGCGGTATTAATCAAGAATTCCATATTTGAACCTGGCTCATGCCAACCAGGGTAATAGTAGTACTTAGCCACTTTATGTAAACCGAAGGCAAGATCATTCACTGGCCCTACCCACTCTGCGGCATCAATCGCCCCCGTTTGCAATGCACCATAAAGTTCACGCCCCGCCATATTTACAGGTACAGCACCAACGCGTTTCAACACTTCACCACCTAAGCCCGGCATGCGGACCTTCAATCCCTTAAAATCAGCAATAGTATTGATGGGTTTATTAAACCAGCCACCCATTTGCATCCCAGTATTGCCTCCCGCGAGGGGAATAATACCAAAGGGTTGATACACATCAGTCCACAGCTCCATACCACCGCCATAGTGAAGCCAGCCATTTATTTCCTGCGCGGTCATACCAAAGGGGATCGATGAAAAAAACTGCGCTGCGGGCGCTTTTCCTCTCCAGTAGAAAGAAGCGGAGTGGGCCATTTGAATTTTACCCTGACTCACACCATCAAATACGGCAAAAGCGGGCATCAACTCACCCGCACCATAAACGCTAATCTTTAACCGACCGTTAGACATTTCATCGACTAAATGCGCAAAACGCTCAGGAGCCATGCCTAAACCGGGGAAGTTTTTCGGCCAAGAGGTTGCAAGACGCCATTCAATAGCAGGTAAAGCGTGGGGAACATCAGTTGCGGCATGGGAAGCGGCTACGCTTTGCGCATCACTGGAGACGGGGTTACAACCGCTCAGTCCCATCAGCAGCACTGAGATAAACAAACTCCCTAACTTACGCATTTTTAATAGTCTCCCTGATGTCAAACGAGCGCATGGATCCAACTGACATGGAAATACACTCAGGATGGGTATCGACAATCACATCGCCCAACCTCTTAAAATAAAACATATTGTTAACACAGAAACTAAGGTAGGGAAACTAGAAACTAAGGTCGGCAAATCCAAAAACGGTCTTAAGTTGGCCTAAAACAAAAAGCCACTCTATGAAGAGTGGCCTTGAAATCTAAGCTAAACAGTATTATTGAGCGATTAATTAACCGCGACAATTTGGCGTATTAGGTACTTGTGCATTCGCATCCCACTCATTTTGAGTGAAAGTGTGAATAGACAAAGCATGCACGCCATTGGCTAACTCATGGGCTAAGTGAGTGTTGACCAATCGATGACGGGCTAATAAACGTAAGCCATCAAACTGCTCGCTCACCAGCACAACTTTAAAGTGGGTTTCTGAATTCGGTGGTACATGGTGACGATTACTTTCGTTAATCACTTCTAAATGGGTCGGCGAAAAGCATTCGGTTAATTTCTGCGAAATAGTGTTAGCCACAGTGCCCTGCACATGAGTATTGGACATATTCGAGTCTCAGAATGGGGAAATCCAGTTGCCGCAGAGTACTGCTTCAAATTGAAAAGATCAAATTCACGCTTTCAATTTGTTGATGCCCTACCACTTTATATCCAGTCATATTTCGCAGTGCTTCACCATAGGCAGTTAGCGGGAGGCAATTAACCATGGAAATTAACGATAAGTTGTCTAAAGGTGTAGTTCCAGCGCGGCTCTTTTACTTTCAAACGTTTAGGCAAACTGTGTAACCAGTCACTTTGCATAGGCCAGTGCATGATCAGTAGATCGCCACTGTGCAAACTTATGCTGTACTTGGTTTGACTGTGCTTATGCTTAAGCACAAAATCCCGCGTGGCGCCTAAGGTAATAGAAGCAATATGACTCCCCTGAGCAATTTCAGGTTCATCATCACTGTGGGCGCCCATACAATCCTTACCATCGGCGTAGCGATTCACTAATACCCCATTGCTCTCCAAGCCATAATCCCGCGCTAACTTATCCCTCAACTTGTGAGCATATTTAGGCCAAGGTAAGGCGCGGATAAACAGTCCTGAATATAAATAGTCGCAGCCCAAATCGCCAAACCACACTTGCTGGCGAGGAATCGCGTGAAGCTGACCAAAGACTTGGATTTCGGGGCGGCTTAAGGGATAGGTCAGCGCTTCTTTCATTAGCGCCGCTTGCTGCTCAGCATTAAGATAACCCCGCACTAAGGTGATGGGCGGTTTAATTTGAGCCTCACCCTCTGTATCAAACCCTAACTTACCTTGCTGCATTGACGTCCTCCATGTGAGCCGTCGCACTGCGCCATGAAATCTGCGATAATCTGCGCCTTAAATTTATTGGCGCAGTGTGGCACATGACAACACAATTTTCAGTAGCGGGTGTTGAACTCGAACTCTTACGGTATCCAGCTCAGCAGGAATCTAATCTTCAAGCTTGGGATGCCGCCGATGAACACTTACTCAAAAGCCTTATTGAGTCAGAGCAAGCCGCCGTGCCAACCGCCATTATCAACGACAGTTTCGGCGCTTTAAGCTGCGGTTTATCTAAATTGAATCCAAGTTGGCCACTGTGTGTTGAAACCGATGCCAGAACCAGCTTTTTAGGCACCGAACAAAACCATGGCCGCAATCAGTTGCCAATGGATAATCTGCAATGGTTTACCAGCCGCGATACCTTGCCAGAAAACTTAGCCTTAGTATTGATGAAGTTGCCTAAGAACTTAAGCTACTTTGCTCACCAGCTAACGCGCTTGTCGCAAGTGTTACCCGCAGGCACTCGTGTATTAGTGGCCGCCAAATCCAAATCGATTAATGGCGCCTTACTCGACATCTTTGCTAAGCATTTAGGCCCCGCAAGCGCCAGTTTAGCGTGGAAAAACACCCGAGTGATCACCTGTGTCAGTGATGGTAAACCAAGACTATTAGCCAAAGAAGTGACTTGGGCCGTACCCGAATATCAACTTGAGATCAGCAATTTAAGTAATGTGTTTGCCGCCAACAAACTCGATATTGGCGCACGCATCATGCTAGAGAATCTGCCCAAAGGGGATTTTAAGTCGATTGTTGATCTCGGCTGTGGCAATGGCGTTCTGGGGTTACGCACCGCCCAGTTATTCCCAGAGGCTGACATTCACTTTATCGACGATTCTGAAATGGCGGTCGCATCAGCCAAGGCAAACTGGGCTCGTAATCAATTACCGACAGATAAAGGCCACTTCTATTGGGACGACTGCATGACGCATCTGCCCGATGATGTTCAACCGGATCTGGTGCTGTGTAATCCGCCCTTCCATCAAGGTGAAGCCATTACCGATCATATCGCGTGGCAGATGTTTTTAGACGCTCGCCGCCGCTTAAAAGAGGGGGGGATCTTACATATCGTCGGCAACCGTCATCTGGCTTACCATGTAAAATTACAGCGCTTATTTAAGAACTGCACCACAGTCGCCTCCAACGGTAAATTTGTGATCCTGCAGGCACAGAAAAAATAACCTCATCGAAATTGACACGTTAAATGAGAGCCAGCAATGTTTGGCTCTTTTTTATACAGGGCTCTTTTTATGCTGAGCAATGACATGTTGGAAAAGTAGCAGTCGGAGATTTCCTAAAAATCAACAACAACTAGCCGAAAAATACACATACAAGTACACTTCTTGCCGACAAAGGTTTATGAGTTAAGCACTTAAACACTTAGGAATGAGATATGCCGTTAAAGGATGACGTTGCCCAACTAAAAGCTGAGCTGGCACAGTTACAATCGCTGCATTTATCGCAGCAATCTTCGCTCGGTCGTCAATTAGCAGAATTCTCCACTAAGCTCGAGACGTTAAGTCAGCAAATTGCGACTGAAGACGCAGCTGAAACCACTCTGAATATGGCAGCGAATGCTTCATCAATTGCATCTGTGCTCACCGCCGCCGATAACGCGCCTACATTAACCTATGCGGCACAAACACCAACCCTTGAGCCAGCTTCCGTAGAGCCAGCCCCAGCAGAACCCAACCCATGGCAGCAAGGCCCTATACCAAATGAACCTTGGCAAGAAGACCCTTGGCAAAGAAAAACGAAAAATACCTCGACAGAGCAAACAGCTAAAACCGAACACCTTTCTCAAGCGCAAAATCAACAGCTGAGTGATGAAGTCAAATTGCAGGCAAGCGTGCAAGCGGCGAGTCAATTTGATGAGTTGCTATCCCAAGGACTCGCGGCCGTCATGGCACCCTTTGCGGCAGTCAACGAGCAAGTCAAATCTTTCTACCATCATTATCAGGCTAAGGGATTAGGACCTGTCTTTTTAATGACTGTCGCAGGGATCATCACCCTGACCTTAGGCTTTGGTTATTTACTGCAATATTCAATCAACCATTGGTTTTCAGAACTTGGCAAAGCGCTACTCGGGTTTGCCAGCGCGAACGCTATCATAGTGGGCGGGATTTTTATTCGCCAAAAACGCGCGGGTATGGCGGATTTTGGCTCAGGTATTGTCGGACTCGGACTCATACTTAATTATCTCTGCGCGTACTTTATTGGGCCGTATTTTGAGTTAATTCCCAATAGCGCGAGTTTTATCTTACTGTTATTGATCACTTTGGCAGGTTATGGCCTGTCGATGCGCTTAGATGCCAAAGTGATCGCCGTGATCGCCTTAGTCGGTGGCTCGACCGCGCCTATGATGCTGTTATCCCAAAGCTATGCGCCGCTATTGTATCTGCCTTATTTACTGCTTATTGGTGCCGGCGCCCTTGCCCAGAGTCGCAAACTTAAGTGGCCGCTGCTACTGGAAATCACCGCCCTGTTGCACATAGGCTGCATCGAAGCTTTTAGCCATTTCATTGAATTGCCACTCAGTGACGTTGGCGGCGTCAGTCTGCTCGCATTTATC
Organism: Shewanella sp. SM20; assembly: GCF_025654545.1. Lineage (NCBI taxonomy): Bacteria > Pseudomonadati > Pseudomonadota > Gammaproteobacteria > Alteromonadales > Shewanellaceae > Shewanella > Shewanella sp. SM20. The sequence goes on from NZ_JAKKRK010000003.1 coordinate 109,870, forward strand.
AGTATTAATGCGTTCTTTTACCTCTACGGCATCACAGGCCTACTATTTACCAAGCAGTTTACCCATCATGATGAAAAACATAATGCACTGAGCCATCGCATACTCGCCCTACCGATAGCATTGCTCGCCTTTGTGTTATTAGAGTTGACGCAATTTACTGAGTTCGCAGGGGAAATCTTTGCGGCCAACGCACTGATTTGCGCAGCCCTCTATTGGAAGCGCACAGGCAATCTAGAAAAAGCCCGCAGCGGCTTATTGTTAGTCTTTGCAGGAAGTTTTGCGGGATTTGCCGCACTGTATTTACTCAGCCACGATTTCCTTGGATTAGTATTACTGCTCGAAGCCTTATTACTCTTGTGGATTGGCACCAAAGAAGAACTGATTTCCGTTCGCGCCGAAGCCTATGTATTGCTGCTGATGGGATTAGGGCTCAATGCGTCTAGTGTACTGACGGGCATGAGCCTTTTAGCATCAAGCTTTATCGATGGGGCGCCAATTTCTCCCTTGTCAGCTTTTGGCTTTCCACTGTTAGCACTGGCCTTAAGTTGCGCCGCCTTAGTCTTAGTGATTCGGCTATTAACACTCCATCATACGTTACTTTCGACCCTAGAAAGTCAGCTAAACAGAGTGTTAAAAGAGCTATTAAGCGGTTTTTATGTGGCGATAATTATCCTCGCGGCTTACCTTTTGAGCAGCGATTACTATCTCGCTATCTTGCCACTGGTCAGCCTATTACTGCTGTATTTGAGCGCAAAGGACAGACTCGTTATCAGCGAGTTTGCTGCTTGGCTCTTACTATTGCCGCTGCTGTTTAAGGTTGTTGAAGGCATAACGCTCACAGGCAGTTTTAGCTTTAGCGCCCAGCCGCTTATGGCAAAACTGGCACGGTTTGAGTTATTTATCGTCCTACTCTTGGCCCATTATTGGTATCGTCGCCACTATAAAGATGCCTTATTTGCCAAAGCCGCTTATACGATGCAAATCTTCTGCTATTTGCTGCTGCCGCTTATTCTGCTGCCCAAAGTCATCCGCAACCATTGGGAATATACCGCTATTGCACTCTGGCTGAGCACCTTTATGAGCCTAGGTTTAGCCTACTTTGTTAAACATAAGAGTTTGAATATAGAAGCCAAAATCCTCACTTGGCTAGCGGTTCTGATGACAGCCTCGCTATGCCTTATTCACGCTTGGCAAGGACTCGCGGCGCTAGCCGTTGGCGCCCTCTTTATGGGCTTCACACTGCTTCGTTATCGCCAATTACCCGAGCATTGGCGCCCCTTACTGCAACTACAATGGCAATTGAGCCCTTATTACTTTGCACTGGTATTGGCCGTGATCGTTTATGGCTTTAATCATTCTGAGCTAGTAGGAATAGCCATGACAGCATTAGCCTTAAGTGGTTATTTTGCATTGCTAATCCAAAGAGGTTTAAGCCTGAGAGGTGTAAGTCAGGCATCTGTAGGCCAAACCTCATATAGCGCAAAATTCCCCCTCGCAGCCGAAATCCAAGCCGCAATAAAGGAAAGCTATCATCTCGCCTATGGCCTCACTTTAGGCTTAGCCCTGTTGCCCATCATGTTGCATTTTGAGCTAACACTCGGGCTTAATCGTGATAATGCCTCGTTTATGTTAATCGAGTTTTTATCACTGGCGCTCCTAGCAAGGCTTATCTTGCAGCACGGTGCAGCAATACGCTTGCATAGACGCATCTTACCTTTACAAGGACTTAAGTGGGGTTGGCATCTGTTACTCGCCTTGAGTTACTTCATGTGGAGTTATAGCTTCGATAACATGATTGCCGCCCCACTCAGCGCGATTTTATTGGTTATCCATGGCAGTGTGTTGATGTTTATCAGCTTAAAACCACAAAATGCCGATATGATCCGCCTCGCTGCTGGGCTATTTACCTTATCGACGCTTAAAGTGCTATTACTGGATATGGCGTCCTTCGAGCTAGTGCAAAAGGTGATTGCCTTTATGCTGATCGGGGTCATTTTGCTGACTGTTTCTTACTTCTATCAGAAGGCGAGAAATCGACTACAGCAAGATTAACATCGTTTTTAAAGCACTAAAAAAGCCGCCATCAAATTGAATCGATGGCGGCTTTTTACTGTTAACGATTTAATAAAGCGATGAGGTATCGGTTATGTAATATGGACTATTCGATACGAGCTATTTGCTCGCCAGTGCCTTATCGAGCGCCTGCGCCACATCATTAATGATGTCGTCGATATGCTCAATCCCAACCGAGATACGGATAAGATCCTCAGACACGCCAGCCCTTGCCAGTTCATCGGCATCGAGCTGTCTGTGCGTAGTGCTCGCAGGGTGGCAGGCCAAGGATTTCGCATCCCCAATGTTCACTAAACGCAGGATCATCTGCAGTGCATCGATAAAACGTCCGCCAGCAAGCTTACCTTCTTCTGCTGTGGCCGCTTTAATCCCAAAGCTGATGATCCCAGAAGCTTTTCCGCCAGTGATCTTGTGGCAATTATCCTGATAAGGGCTGCTCGGCAAGGCGCCGTAGTTCACCCAACTGACCGCCGGATGCAACACCAGATATTCCGCTAATGCCAAGGCATTCGAGCAATGGCGCTCCATTCTAAGGCTTAAGGTTTCAAGGCCTTGCAACAGTAAAAATGCACTGTGCGGTGACAGTGCAGCGCCGGTATTTCGCAGCGGTACTACACGGCAACGACCAATAAATGCAGCAGGACCAAAGGCTTCTGTGTAAACCACGCCGTGGTAGGAAGGATCAGCTTGATTGAGTAAGGCAAATCTTTCCTTATTCGCCACCCAATCGAACTTGCCTGAATCGATAATCACGCCGCCAATCGTTGTGCCATGGCCACCAATGTATTTAGTTAAAGAATGAATAACGATATCGGCGCCATGCTCAAAGGGGCGACATAACACTGGAGTCGCGACCGTATTATCGACAATTAAAGGCACGCCATGCTTATGGGCAATCTCGGCTAAACGTTGTAAATCGACAATATTGCCGGCAGGATTACCAATCGATTCGCAGAACAAGGCCTTAGTTTTGTCATCGATCAGCTCATCGAGGCCTTCAAAATCATCGAAGGCCGCCATGCGCACTTCAACGCCTTGGCGCGGCAATGTATGGGCAAACAGATTATAAGTGCCACCATAGAGCTGACTGGTGCTGACGATGTTATCGCCAACTTGAGTCAAGGCTTGAATCGCATAGGTAATCGCCGCCATACCCGATGCTACGGCCAGCGCACCTATGCCACCTTCAATGGCCGCCAGACGTTGCTCTAGCACGCTAGTAGTAGGATTCATTATCCGAGTATAAATATTGCCAGCGACTTTTAAGTCAAATAAATCAGCACCATGCTGGGTATCATCGAAGGTATAAGAGGTCGTTTGATAGATAGGTACTGCGGCCGCCTTCGTGGTCGCTTCTGACTCATAACCGTGGTGTAATGCCAGTGACTCTAATTTCATTTTCCCTTCCTTATCCGTAGCAGCCCAGTATTCAATCGACATTGAGAATTGCACAAGATTTGTGCATGTTCAACAAGCTAACAGATAGACATCTAGAAGTCTAAAACTTTTTAACCACAGCCTTTAACTTCGGCGCAAATTGTTGCGGATAAGTTCGGCCAGCACCACGACCGCTGAGACTATCTCTGGAGAGCACTCGTATGAGGTATTCAAACGCATAAAATGGCGGAATTCGACCTGATTACTAAAGAGATTTCCGGGTGCAATACTGATCCCACGCTCAATCGCCTGATAATAAATTTGTGTAGCATCCATATGTGCTGGCAGCGCTAACCAGAGAAAATAGCCGCCCTGCGCAAAGTTGACCCCCACAGATTCGGGCAGATGCGCGCACAATAATTGATACATGGCCAATTTACGGCTGGCTAACTTTTTACGTAACTGTTTCAAATGCCGTTCATATTGCGCCGACTGAATAAAATCGGCGATGGCGAGCTGCATCGGCGCACTGGTCGATAACGTCGACATGACTTGTAAACGTTGTAACTGCGGTGCATGGCATCCCGCCGCCACCCAGCCGACACGATAACCAGCAATCAAAGACTTAGAAAATGAGCCGCAGTGCAACACCCGTCCTTCGGTATCGAAGGCTTTTACTGGCCTTGGCGCGCTGGAGTCGACATAGAGTTCTTGATAAACATCATCCTCAATCAAACTGACTTTATGCTCATTTAGTAGCTGATAAAGCGCCTGTTTTTTAGCATCCGATAAGCTGCAACCTAAGGGATTTTGATGTTGGCTCATCAACCAGCAGGCTTTCACTGGATAGGTATTTAACACTTCTGCCAGCGCCTCGAGATCAATCCCCTGTTGTGGATCGGTCGCGACCGCAATCGCCCTGAGTTTAAGCCGTTCAATGGCTTGCATCGCGCCATAAAAGGTCGGTGATTCAATGACAACCCAATCACCCGCTTGAGTCAGCGTCGCTAAGCTCAAGTTGAGCGCCTCCATGGCACCCGAGGTAATGATGATTTCGTCGGGCGAAATGCTCATGCCCAATTTGGCATAACGTTGGGAGATAGCCTTACGCAATCCCGCATTGCCTGGCGGTAAATTATCGGCGGCAAAAGAAGGTGACATGTGCCGAGTCACCTTAACCAAAGATCGCGCCAGTGCTTGTTGCGGGAATAAACTAGGATCGGGAAATCCTGAGCCAAAGGGCACTATATCCGCCTGCTTTGAAGCCTGCAGAACATTGAATACAAACTCATTAATATCCACGCTATCGGAAAGATAAATCGGCTTTTGTCGCTCGGGATAACGAAAGGCTTCTCCCTGCCGCGCGATTAATTCCGGCTTTGGCGCCACTAAATAGCCAGACTTAGCCTGCGCCGAGATCACGCCTTGGCTTTCCAATAACTGATAGGCATTGAGTACTGTCATCAGACTCAAGCCCGAATCGGCCACAGTTTGACGCAGCGACGGCAACTTGTCCCCCGCCTGCCAGACACCTTGGGCTATTCGTGTCTTTAATTCCTGCGCTAACTGCTCGTACTTCGTCATCTGTTATAGCCAAGCCAAGATATTCTGTGTCTGTTATAGCTAGCATATCCCATGGTCTAATAGCACACAAGCTTTCACCGTCGAGCCAATTTAGGGCTCAGTGCACGCGACTAGATCAATGCCTTTGTAACGAGAAATGCCTATCGCTCGAGGAAATTATGTTTGATTTTGATGCCACAGTACTCGCTAGGATCCAATTTGCTTTTACCATCTCTTTTCACATTATTTTCCCTGCCATCACTATAGGCCTCGCCACCTATCTAGCAGTATTAGAAGGCTTATGGCTGAAAACAGCGAATGAGGTTTACCAACAACTCTATCAATTTTGGTCGAAGATTTTTGCCATAAACTTTGGCATGGGCGTGGTCTCAGGCATAGTGATGGCCTATCAATTTGGTACCCATTGGAGTGCTTTTTCCGCCTTCGCGGGCAGCGTAACTGGGCCGCTACTCACCTATGAAGTCCTCACCGCCTTCTTCCTCGAAGCGGGTTTTCTGGGGGTCATGCTATTTGGTCAGCAGAAGGTAGGTAAAAACCTGCATTTCTTCGCCACTTGTATGGTCGCCACGGGCACTATTATCTCGACCTTCTGGATCTTAGCTTCAAACAGCTGGATGCAGACGCCCCAAGGTTTTGAAATCGTGAACAATCGCGTTATTCCAGTGGATTGGTTTCAGATAGTGTTTAACCCTTCATTTCCCTATCGTTTAGCCCATATGACAGTGGCGGCCTTTATTTCATCGGCTTTCTTTGTGGGCGCATCGGCGGCTTGGCACTTACTCAAAGGTAACGACACGCCCGCGATCCGCAAGATGTTGTCTATGGCGATGTGGATGGCGTTAATTGTCGCGCCGCTGCAAGCTGTAATTGGTGATTTTCACGGCTTAAATACCCTTGAATATCAACCTGTAAAAGTCGCGGCGATGGAAGGCCATTGGCGTAATGAGGGTGACAAACCCACACCGCTTATCTTGTTTGCGATTCCTGATATGGACGCAGAGAAAAACCACTTCAGTCTCGAAATCCCAGGGCTGGCGAGCCTGATCTTAAAGCATGATTTAAGCAAACAAGTGCCAGCCTTGACTGAGTATCCCGCCGAGGACAGACCCAATGTGTTGTTAGTGTTCTGGAGTTTTAGGCTCATGGTTGGCTTAGGCTTATTGATGATTTTTGCTGGACTGTGGAGTGCTTATCTCAGGCGCAAAGGCAGCCTCTACAGCAACAAACACTTTCTGCGATTTGTACTCGTGCTCGGCCCCGCCGGATTGCTCGCCACACTGGCAGGCTGGTTCACTACCGAACTTGGCCGTCAACCTTGGGTGATCCAAGGGTTCATGCGCACTCAGGATGCCGTGTCTTCCCACAGCGTTACCCACCTGAGTATCAGCCTAGGGATTTTCATCGTCAGTTACTGCGGCATCTTTGGCGTTGGTTATCGATATATGATGCGACTCATCCGCAAAGGGCCAGATAGCGCGGCAACAAGCCATTAATTTTAAAGTAAATGAATCTAGTTTTACTTATTCAATCTTAAACATATTTAAGGGCTCACCATGGAATTCGATCTACCCTTGATTTGGTTCGGGATCATCATTTTTGCCACCTTAATGTATATCGTGATGGATGGCTTTGATCTCGGCATCGGCATACTGTTTCCCTTCATTCACGACGAGGACGACAGGGATATTATGGTCAATACCGTCGCCCCCGTTTGGGATGGAAACGAAACTTGGTTAGTGCTTGGCGGCGCCAGTCTGCTCGGTGCCTTTCCCCTCGCCTATGCCATAGTGCTCGAAGCACTAACCATACCGCTGCTCATCATGCTGCTGGCATTGATTTTTCGCGGCGTGGCATTTGAGTTTAGATTTAAGTCGGGCGCAGAAGCTAAACCATTCTGGGATAAAGCGTTTATGTTCGGTTCTATCACGGCCACCTTTTCACAGGGCGTAGTGCTGGGGGCGTTTATCTCCGGCATTTCGGTGAGTAACCAACAATTTAGCGGCGGTAGTTTCGATTGGTTAACGCCCTTCTCACTTTTCTGTGGATTTGGCCTTATGCTGGCCTATGCTCTGCTCGGCGCAACTTGGTTAGTAAAAAAATGCCAAGGCGAGCTTAAAACGACCATGCAACAACTCGGCAGAGCACTGACCTTATGCCTGTTGATGACCATAGGTTTAGTCAGTTTATGGACGCCTTTTGTGCAATCCAATATTGCCCTGCGCTGGTTTAGTTTACCGAATTTGTTTTACTTTGCCCCTGTGCCAATACTGGTATTAGCCTGCAGTTGGGCCTTGATAAAATCCCTAAATCGTGATGATAACTATCAGCCATTCCTACTCACTCTAGGGCTGATTTTCTTAGGATTTAGTGGCTTAGGGATCAGCATCTGGCCACACATTATTCCACCCAACATCAGCCTTTGGCAGGCAGCAGCCCCCGACAGCAGCCTGAGCTTTATGCTCGTCGGCGCCCTGATGATCATCCCGCTGATTTTGGTTTATACCTTTTGGAGCTACTACGTGTTCCGCGGCAAAGTGACCAAGGATGCAGGCTATCACTAGCCATGACTCAGATAAAAGAAGAGGCTTCCCAAAACGCGACCTAAGCTAACTTGGCTTAGGTCGCTGATTCACCTTAGATGACTTTACATATGCAGGAGATCAACATGACGACCCAAACGAAATCCCTCGCCTATCGACTCGGCTGGTTAGTGCTGATTTGGTGTACAAGCGTAAGCTGTCTGTTCCTCGTCTCTATGTGTATCAAAATACTTTTAAAAGGTGCGGGCTTAACAACCTAAGTAAATATTGACTTTAGAAGCTTATATTAAGGCTTAATTCAGTTAGTGCCCATAGCATCTAGCGACAATGCACTAGAACATTCAATGGTTGAATTAATTTGGCTTTCAGTTAAGCCAAATTAACAAGTGCTCAGTTTACTTTACGAGTGCTAGCATTAAATTGACGAAGACTAGCCTCAATATAGCAAAGTTAAAACTATGTTAAATCTAGCTTTGCTGTTATCAGTATATTCAGCAAGATTAGCTTAGTTAGGCTTGCTTTATATTTTTACTTGACCTATGGTATCAGCCAAGCAATTACTTATTTAGTTAATGGCAAGATTTAGTTAATGGCAAGACCGATATACTAAATCGATATACAAAAAATAAATAATCAATCGAATATCAACTTTTGACTGGAGATGTAACACTATGTTTAGCACTGCATTTTCATCACTATTTTCCCATGTGTTAGCTAACACATCTAGTTCAGTAAGCTCAATCCGCCTCTCGCTCAAATTCCCAGTCTAAGCCGAGCGTCACTCGCGCTCGGCAGAATTATAACTTCTTGTGAAATAAGCACAGAGTAATACTCATTTTAATTTCTATGCTTATATTTTAACTTTGTTATTTCAGAGGCGGCAATGGCATATTCTTTTTTTAGTGGTCTTTTCCAGAATTTTATTCTAAAAACTGAAACCTATTATTTACAAAACAGTTTTAATGCCTCTCTACGCCCAACAGCTTTGGCAGGCGTGATTAGTAAGCTTGAGCAGCTAAAACATGATACGACGAGTGATAAAGTGACTGTGGGACGAGAAATTCACTTAGTTAATCTGCAGGATCAACAAGAGTACCAAATTGAACTCGTGTATCCCCCAAGGCATAAACCCAGTGCAGGACGTTTCTCTGTCATATCAGATTTAGGCGTCAGCTTACTTGGGTTATCAAAGGGCGAACTGGCAGAGGTGAGCATTTTAGGCAAACCAGTTCTGTTTATGATTAAAGATGTCAGTTTAACGAAAAAACAACCTAAAAAGTCTGTATAGAAAAAATCATTTGGGCATACTTTTTGTAATAAATAGCTATTGAGTATTGCTACTTGACAACATTTCATAAAATTTTAAAGATATGATTATTAGGCTGTAAGCATTTTAAAATAAAGCATGTTCAATTCAGTGGCAACATGCTTTGAACTCGCTATTAGCGGCGGCTTATAGCGGCATTTTCAACAAAATATAATAAGAGGGAATGTTATTTTGAAGTCATTAACTGGCCGCGATATTTATTAAAGAGACACTTTAGATAAGTTTAACACTACAATTAACGACTCTTTGCAACTATTTACGTATAAGTCATGGCAGCGCTTTAGAGTAAACAGCAAAGGGGTTAAGAGGTTTAGCACGGCGCCTCAATCGTTAAATTTATTTTTATACTCTTTATAAATAAACCGTCTCAATTAAAGCCTGAAATAAAAAATTGAGCCCAACTATCGAAACCGATTTGCGGCGCGGGTTCGGATAGTAACCTTCACTTTGGAGTTTATATCTATGAGTAAAGAAAAAAACAAAAAACCGCCAATGAAAACCTTAAAAGAGAAGCGTCAAGATAAACGGAACCGCCAAAAGGCTTCCGACTAACTTATCTAACTCTGTAAAAAACCTTAAATCCTCTCTTTAAATAGGCCGAAAATAGGGTGTTAATACTTTAGCACCCTATCTTATTTCACAGTTTCCCCCAATATTTTTAGTGCATCATCTAGCGCAACTTTCGCATAGGATCTCATTATCTCGCCTTTATTAAGCCTTGCTCCATCAGCCACTCAATCACAATCGGCGGCGATACTGCTCAGGTGAGCACTGAGCATATTTTTTAAACATCACGATATAAGGCGAAGTTTGGTTATAGCCGAGCGTCAATGCCACTTCTTTGATCGCAAGTCCCTGACGTAATAGATGTAATGAATAGATAAACTTATGCCTTTGTCTTAGCTCAGTAAAACTCATCCCCAGAACCTCTTGGCAGCGACGAGCTAAGGTACGCTCTGTGGTATGTAATTCACTCGCCCAAGATTTAAAGGTTTTCGAACTCGCAGGGTCGGCTTCAAGTGCCAGCAACAACGGCTGTAACAGTTTATCTGAAACGGTGGGCAGAAATTGCGGTAGAGCTTTACCCAAGGTCAGCTGATCGAGCAAAACCTCAACCAGTCGCTTATCCGCCGCAGTTTCTGCCACAGTGACTTGCCGTTCCCGCAGATCGTTAACGATCGATTGGGCAATGGATGTCACGGCTAAAAGACAGGTCTCTATGGGAAAAGCCGCAGCCCGGTCGGCAACTATATTCATCGAGCAATAATGAATACTGCGCCGAGTATAACTTTCATGTTCTATCCCCGCAGGAACCCAAATCGCATATTGTGACGGCGATAAAAACCGTTGCCCTGCAGCATGTAACTCCATAATTCCACCGCTGATTAACTGCAGTTGCCCCCAAACATGTTGATGTTTTGGCGTTACCGTATTTGGCAGGAAAGCTTCATAGTTGAAGAAGATATCTGCAGCAGGCTCTTGCTCTGCCGTGAGCGGATGGTAAACCGTGCGCATTTTGATGCCCTCAAAGCTATAGTGGTCCAAAAACTCAAACGAAATCGCTAACCCAGATTACGCTTGTCCGTAGAGGAACTGACCTTGTCTGATAAGCGATATTTATATCATAACCGACCATGGATAATAGCCACTAATCTATTATCTGGATGCTTAAGTGATAAGCCATAAGCTATGGTCAGTCACTTTAGCCAGTACCTAAAGGCAAGACCATGCTGTATTTGTTCCCCCTGTTGGCCGTATTAATTTGGGCAGGCAATTCGATAGTCAACAAGCTCTCATTTGGGATTATCGATCCTGAAGCCATAGCATTTTACCGTTGGTTTTTCGCTATGTTATTGTTAACCCCCTTTGTCGCAAGTCGCGTCTGGCAAAAACGCCAAGTGATACTACCTTTGTTACCTAAGTTCGCTACTTTGGCTTTGTTAGGTATGGTGCTTAACCAAAGTCTGGCCTATTTTGCGGCGGCAACCACCACGGCAACAAATATGGCATTAATCACCTCTCTCGTGCCTATGATCAGTCTGTTTTTAGCCGTGCCATTACTCAAGCAAAAATTATCACCGTTAGCCTTTGGTGGCACCTTAATCTCGCTATTTGGATTGATTTTTATGCTCAGTCACGGCGATATGATGAACCTTGCCATCGGCGTGACTCAAGGTGATTTACTGTTGCTCTTTAGCGCCTTTGTGTATGCACTCTATGGTGTATTACTGAAACGCTGGCAACTGCCACTGCCGACTTGGGAGTCTGTTTATATTCAAGGACTCATAGCCGTATTCATGCTGACGCCACTGCTGTATACGAGTCCCAGCATAGCGATCAGTGCCCAATCGGCACCACTGATACTTTACGCTGCTATCGCTGCCTCACTTTTAGCGCCGTGGGCTTGGATCAATGGCATAAGCAAACTCGGCGCCGATCGCACCAGCGTATTCTTTAATTTAATGCCTATTATTGCGGCGATACTGGCGGCCATCATCCTAGATGAAACCTTAGCCATTTATCATTATATTGGCGGTTCTATGGTCATTATTGGCGTCATGCTAGTGCAGATAAAACCTAAGCCTAAAGTCATCCCTACCCTAGCTTGTCCTGAATAATCCAAAGTAATGCGTCAACGCCTTGGTAATTGTGACCAAGGCGGTTTCGCTTATTTCAATGCGTACAAAATCCCATCGCAATCTGCTGCACGCAAAGGCAATTCTATAAATAACTGCTAAGCTATTTATTAAGTTATTAATGGAGATCGTCCTATGTTTAACAGTATTCGCGTTAAGTTTTCACTGATGTTTGCCATTATGGCGACAGCGCTCATTGTCATGGCAGTCACCGATGCTATGCAAAGCCGTGCTACTGTGAAACAGATGCAGGAATTTAGTCAGTTATTTAATCCCGCAATTTCGGCAATTCTCAATGCAGATCGCGACCTTTATCAAGCGCAGCTAAGTGAAGAAGTGTTACTCAGGGAAGAATTATCTGCCGATAATCGCAAGAGTGAGATTGATAACTGGCAAGAGAATGTCGATCAAGCCCGTGACAGAATGGGAGAATTTAAAAAAATCCTTACAGATCACCTGCAAGTACTGCAATCAACCAATGGCTTTGAGGCGCAGTTTTCGCTCTGGTATCAAGCCTCATCAGAGGTCATTAATGCCGTTAAAAGTAATGATTTTGAACGCGCGAAACAACTCCACGAAACCAAATCCAAGCAAGAATTTAAGGCATTAAGAGATATCTACAATGCCGCGGGCGAAGCCGCCGATAACAGAGTAAAAGAGCTAGATTTACAAGCAACGGAACAGGCAACCACCCAAACCCAAATATCCTTAACGATAGCGAGCTTAGTCGCCATTGTGGCGCTGTTGATTGCCTACTTCGGACCTAAAATCATAGTCAATGCAATTGAAGATATCACTAGCAGGATCAATGACATTGTCGATGGTGACGGTAACTTAACCCAAAGGATCCCTATCACACGTCAGGATGAAATCGGCGAGCTCGCCCATGCATTTAACTTATTTGTAGAGCAGCTACAGCAAATGGTCATCTCGATTATTGGTCAAACTAAAGATGTGAGCCAAACCGTTGAAAGCCTTGCAACTAAGTCAGCCACCACAATCAACATCAGCCATGAACAAGAGCAGTTTGTCGATACCATTGTCACAGCAGTAAATGAAATGAGTGCAGCCGTAAGAGAAGTCGCCAGTAACGCTCTTCATACTGCCACCGAAATCACTAAGGTGAATGACCAAACAGTAGAGGGTAAGAATATCCTCGCCCAGTCCGTTAATCATATTCAGCAACTGTCTGAATCAGTTAAAAATGCCGTGACTGTTATTGAAAAACTTTCAGTCAATTCTGCCAATATTGCCTCAGTGCTTGATGTGATCCGCTCAATCGCTGAGCAAACTAACCTCCTTGCCCTTAACGCGGCCATTGAAGCGGCGCGCGCTGGCGAACAGGGCCGTGGCTTTGCCGTAGTTGCCGATGAAGTACGTACACTAGCGAGTCGTACCGAAACCTCAACCCAAGATATTCAGCGCATGATTGAAGAGTTGCAACGCGGAGTAAATGATGCGGTTAAAAGCATTGAATCGGGAGCTAGCCTGACCACATCAACCGTGACCCTCGCCAGCCAGACCCAAAATGCATTAGATGAGATTTTAAACTCCACCTCTAAGGTCAGTGAGATGTCCACTCAAACGGCGACTGCGACCGAAGAGCAAACCCATGTGACCGAAGAAATTAATCGTAACTTGACCGAATTATCCGATAAAACAAGATACTGCAACTTAGTGATCCAAGAAACGCAGCAAATAGTCGTCAACACTAAAGCCATTTGCAGCAACCTACAAAAAGAAGTTGCGCGATTTAAAGTCGCTTAAGATAAATGACTAACGACACATGGTTAGCGATAAGCTATTGAAACGAAAAGAGTGCCCAATGTAGGCACTCTTTTTAATGGAAATAATACCAAGCAAAGCTTGAAGACAATAAAAGCCCACAACCGTATGCAAGTTGCAAATAACGGTAACGAAACCCAAGTTGTATCGATTCACCCGTTAAAGTGCGAATAACAGTACTAACAGCTTAATGTTAACTCACAGTAATGATTGAATTTCTAATTCAATCATCTGCAAAAGCTGTAAAACAACCAAAAGATACATCAATCAAAACTGACTAATTGCCCACCCAAATGAGCAATTTTTTCAGCGGCCAAGTCGGGATTAAGATAGCCTGCGACTTTCGTTAACGCATCGGCGCGCCAAGCAAAAGAGGATCTCACACTAACAATACGCTCGCTTTCAACATCGACGTTCGTATCGGCAACATTGCCAGTTGGCAGTAATAGTGCAGGATAATCATGACTTAAGGTTTGTGAGACCCGTGAGCTGGCGAGCGCCATATTGCTAACGCAGAGCTTTTGGCTCGCTCCTAATGGACCGCGGCACACTACATTTAAAGATGCACTGCCAAAAACTTTTAAATCGCCACCCGCATTGACCCAACCTCCGCTCACGCCAGCGCGACGCAGCTCACTCACTGCCATATCAACCGCATAACCTTTAGCTATACCATCTAAGGTTAAAATTAGCGGTCTAGCTAATCGCGCTTGATTACCTTTTATTTCAATATCTTGCCAGTCACCTTGCAATAACAATGGCATACCAAGGTAAGCAGGCAAAGCGCCGCGAGACATCATTTCGCCGCCAACGGTACAATTGAATAAGTTGTTGCTCGCCTTACCCAGCCCCTTAGCCAACTTGAGCACTCGTAAACTATCTTGGCTTAACGTTACCCAAATTCCAGGCTGCCGATTTAACTGATTTAACTCGCTGTCCTGTTGATGGAAGCTCAGCAACCGCCCAATATGGGTCACACGCGAAAAAGCCGCGCTAATAGCCGCTTCCAATGCTTTATCTTTAAGTTGTACCTCACCGCTTTGATTTGGCAGTGACTCGGCAGCGATTTCCACCAGCGTTCCGAGTAATGGCTTAGCGCGACGTATCATGATAATACCCACTGTGGTAGGAAGATCTGAGGGATCAGCAATAAACGCTTCATCCAGTTAAATTTAAACAAAGCACTAAGAGTAATTAACATAATTTGTGCGGATTCTATTAAAGTCTCTACTTCAATACAAATTGTTGCCATTAGTTTTTATGGGGATTTTAGATGCTTGAAACTGTTTTACATTTAAAAACAATAGATTGCTTATTAAGGTTTTATTAAAGTTATTTGACGTATCATGGCTATCACAACGCTGCACAAGCGAATTAAGTCAATACGTCCCCAAATGAGCCCTATTGATTAATGCCACTCATAATTTACGTTATTTATGCTGGCTTACCCACCAACAACTCACACTAAATGGAGCGATAAATAGCCAGCTTACTCCATCACACCAGTCATCCGCTTAAATTTTACGCTATTCCATTCAGTTGAAATACACTCTAAATCAGATATAAACCCTCTAACTCAATCTAAATGAAAACAGGTAAAATATTGATTAGTAATTAAAATAAAGACTAATTTTCATCTTATACAACCTATTAATAACCTAGCGATCACAACGGAAGTAAAAACATCTAGACGTCTAAATTGACAGGTTATCAGGGATCAAATATGCTTTGCCTCAAGTTGCTAGGATACGATGCCGCGGCAACACTGAATTTAAGCGAGTTTGACTGCCAAGGATCCTGCGGAAAAACCCTAAGCGAAAGAGAGATAACATTTGAGCAATCCAACAGCAGCACAGCACAGCCCGGCATCTTTTATTGCCCTGTTGCCATTATTTGTTTTCCTTGGTCTTTTCATTGGCGCGGGTGTGTATTTCCAAAGCCAAGGTGTCGACTTTGCCTTCTATCAATTACCCAGCGTTATCGCTATTTTACCTGCAATCATTCTGGCGTTGATTTTATCAAAACAGAAATTAAATCAATCGATTGATACCTTTATTGGCGGTATTGGTCACAGCAATATTATTGCTATGTGTTTAATTTACTTACTTGCAGGCGCCTTCGCTGCAGTCGCTAAAGCCACTGGCGGCGTCGATGCTACTGTTGCTCTTGGTTTATCGTTAATCCCATCGAACCTGTTACTACCTGGTTTCTTCGTGATTGCCGCTTTTATCGCAACGGCCATGGGAACCTCTATGGGGACAATCGCGGCTGTCGCTCCAATCGCTCTAGGCGTAGCCGACCAAGCGCAAATCGACTATGCACTGATGGCGGGAGCCGTGATGTCTGGCGCTCTATTTGGTGACAACTTGTCGATTATTTCCGATACCACTATTGCAGCTACGCGCACCCAAGGCTGTGATATGAAAGATAAATTTCGTGAAAATTTGATTTTCGCTATTCCCGCATCACTGCTAACTTTAATCGCCTTTGTATTTGCCGGACAAGGCCAAGCAGAATTAGCAACGCAGAATATCGATCTTATTAAGGTCATTCCTTATCTGACCATTTTGATCTTAGCTGTAGCAGGTCTGAACGTATTTGTGGTCTTGACCTTAGGTATCTTATTAGCGGGCGCAACCGGCCTGTTTACTATGGATTACGGCGTGATCCAATTCGGTAAAGATATTTATGCTGGCTTTAGCAATATGCAGGAGATTTTCATTCTATCTATGCTAGTGGGTGGTTTAGCCGCACTCATGCAGCAGCAAGGTGGTCTCGCCTTTGTGAGTAAACAGATTGAAAAGCTGATCACTCGTTTCTCCAAGGCGCAAGGTGAAGCTTCATGCCGCGCTGCTGAGCTAGGCATGGCAGGTATAGTCGCAGTGACTAACTCTTGTGTGGCTAACAACACAGTTTCTATCGTGGTGACGGGTGATATTGCAAAAGACTTAGCAGAGAAACATGGCGTGAGTCCAAAACGTGCCGCCAGCATACTCGATATTTTCGCCTGTATTATCCAAGGTTTGATCCCGTATGGTGCACAGGCACTCTTAATTGCTTCGACCTTTAGCATCACGCCATTAGCAGCGGTATCACACGCTTGGTACTGTATGATTTTAGCCGTAGTGGCTGTTGCGATTGTAATTTTCCGCAAACGACACTAAATGATATTTGAGTCGCATGAGTAGAATCTAACGTTTATGACAAGGGACGCACTAGGCGTTCCTTGTCATTTTAAAGCCCTCTTTTGGCGAAAAAGCATTAACTCGCTTGCCTTCATTAAACAATTCAGGCAAGTTACCGCATTCAATGTGGTCATATCCCATCAGCATATTTTTAGTCTCCATGAATCCTCTTTATCACCAAGAACCAAGTTATTACGATCTACATCGTCTTATTACATGGTTGATTGTAGGCGCAGCCTTTATTAGTGCTTCTGGAGTTTTAATTGCTATTTATGCTGAATATCAAAACGTTGGAGTTCAAGTCTTACAAATACGAGCTGATTTTTTAGGTAACTATATCAACTCCCCCCTCGCTTATGTGTTTAATTTAAGCTTATTAGCTGCGGGGCTCTGCATACTCATTTCAATGACCGGGCTCTACTTACTAAAACTAGATACGTTTAGCCAATGCATCGCACTTACAGGTGCTTGGGTAGGAGTCTCTGTGATTTTGATGGGAATATTCCCCATTAATTTTTTGAGCATACACAGAATAGTTTCAACGAGTTATCTATTAAGCACCCTCATCTTACACAGCCTTGTGATTATAGCGGGGATAGTGCCTCGGTTTATTTGCCCAAAGCCACTGTTCTATTTGAGCCTGATCAGCTTTTGTAGTGCAGTGAGTTTAACCCTGCAATTAGATTGGACCATATTGGATTTCCCTCCCTGTGTGCCCCAAACACACTTTTGTACTGTTTCAGCCAATATGTGGCTCCAAACTAACTTGAGTATTATTTGGTGTTTAAGCCTAGCCTTTGCAATGCGGCGCCTATCAAAAATACTGTATCATCGCGCCCAAGAACGCCAAATACTTTAGGGTAATCCATGCGCTTAGCAAAATACCTCGCCCAGTGTGGCATAGGCTCACGCCGTGAAGCCTGCCGTTTGATTGAGGCAGGGCGCATCACACTCAATGGCGGTATCGCCCGCCACGCAGATCCCATCTGTTTGGACGAGTCATTAAACTGCCTTGACCGTATTGAGTTTGATGGCAAACCCATCACTAAAACCGAAACGCTCACCTATTGGGTATTTAACAAAGCAGTGGGCACGGATTGCCGTCTACTTGATCAAGATGAAGCGAGCCTCATACACCTACTTCCCAAAGCACCAAGACTCTATCCCGTAGGCAGGCTCGATAAGGATTCCCGCGGCCTGTTGCTGTTAACTAACGATGGTGAGCTGACCCATAAACTGATGCACCCCAGTTTTGCCCACAGCAAAACCTACCATGTGCACCTCGATAGGCCATTCGCAGATGATTTTGTTGAGCAAATGGCCAATGGAGTGAATTATAAAGATGTGCAAGCCCTGCCCTGCCAAGTTCGCCGCCTCAGTTCGGACAGCTTTGAAATCGTGCTGACTCAGGGACTAAATCGACAAATTCGTAGGATGTCCAAGGCACTCGGATATCGCGTTATCGATCTTGAGCGCGTCGCCATAATGACACTGAATTTACGCAAATTAGCATTGGGTGAATTACAAGAAGGGCAAATGCGGCCATTAACAGAATCAGAAATTGCAGAGCTAAAAGCAGTGCTGGCGATGAAATAAATAGATGGTTTGGATTTAAAATTGCGCTAATAGCAGACAATCGTTTAACCCTTTTACTTGTTAGGATAACGCTAGAACGAAACAATAGTTATTAAGAGACGGAGCATAATGTCAAAAATATGTTTTGAAACGGGAATAGATAGACTTAATTGGACTGTCGATACGCGTATTGATGATGCGCTAGAGTTTATTCTGACGAATACTGGATCACGGCA
Source organism: Shewanella sp. SM20 (assembly GCF_025654545.1). NCBI lineage: Bacteria > Pseudomonadati > Pseudomonadota > Gammaproteobacteria > Alteromonadales > Shewanellaceae > Shewanella > Shewanella sp. SM20. The sequence goes on from NZ_JAKKRK010000003.1 coordinate 128,188, forward strand.
AGGTTGCTTATTAGCATTAAAGTCTCACTATTATGCTAAATCCTTGTTGTCTTGGTTTAAGGATGGGGATTTAGAGCAACTTCGCCAACATGCTTATACGTCGGCTAAGTTAGATAGGCTCTATACTCAGAGGGCTAGCAGCGAGTGGCAAGGTGCATTTTGTCACTTTATGGCACTGATAAGTGATCATGAGCCTTTAATAAGCTGGCACAGCCAGTTTATCTCTCCTCTTTACCGAGTAACAGGCGGGAAAGCAGTGCGCAACCGTGTGGGTTGCCCTGAATATCATGCGTTCCAAGCGATTTTAGCGCTGCAAGGTAAATGGGATTTGTTGGGGGAGCGTGCTGAATATATTTTAGCCAACCCACCGGGTCAGAAAATGGCAAAGTATCAAATTGACCAAGAGTTTTATCTTGCGCTGGCAAAAGGGGATGTACCTGCCATGGAACAGGTATTAAACAGTCTTACGGGCCCGAAAGCTAAAGTTCGCAATTTTGATGGCGCACTGGGATTAACCGAGCATTTAATGTCGTTGTTTGGCTTTATTTACGCCAAAATGGCTTGGCGTGCAGGGTATCAGGTACAGTTGGACAGTCCCTATTTACCTATGGAATGGCTGCCAATATCCCCCCTTACCACATATCGTGATGAATATGATTTTTTAGCTGATTTTGATCTATTTCAGCCTTTTACGAATCAAATGGCGCCTTTTTCGCCAGTGAGTGAAGTGGATAAACGAGTCGATGTTACTGTAGGTTCATCACCCTTTGCCTAATATTGAGAGTTTATATGAGCATATTTGATATTTTTAAAAATAATTCACCAGTAAATGCCGATGGTGATATGCCTGATATCAGTTATCAGATGAATGAATATTCTGCCGATGCTCGTCGTCGTAGTGATATATTTGTCACAGTTGCAAAACAGCAAGACCTTGAGATATTAGCAGGACGATTTGGAGGTGAATATAATAATGAGATGCTTGCAGCAGGTGAGAAAAACGGACAGTTTTTGGTTAATATTGGGTATGAAAACTATTGGTTCTGACGGTGATATTCAGCTTGATAAGCTGTCAATGGGTTCTTTTCTGCAATTCTCTAAGCCTTGGTTAAATATGGTTGTGTATTCACTGCGCTTATCTGGTACACAATTAGCTATTGCGGATAAAATTGAAAGCCACGTAAAAGATGGCTCTATTTCGCTAGCGGTTGCATTTATTGATATGGAGACAAAAAAGCTCAATATTATTCCGTTAACTGTTCAATAATAATGATATAGACATAAATTGATCTCTTAAAGAAAGGTTAGAGAACTTGCCATAGTTAAATCTCTGCTCTCATCTTTTAAGCTAATAATCACACCAATGCTGATAGGCTAGCCATGCTGATTTGTGAGGCGACCGTCCGCCCCATGGACGGGTTTCCACGGATGGACTTTCTGCGAGTCGGTGAGCTAATACCATAGCGCAGCTATCTCAACAGCCATCAGCAAGCCATTACACCCACAAAAAAATAGCGATAAACCCAGTGAGTTTATCGCTATTTTATTGTCTTGTTATCGCTGCATTCAAAGAGCGCTTGAATGCCAGTAATCCGAATAACGCTAGGCCGGACCATTGCTGGTGCGGCAATGGATTACTTAACGATTTCCATCTCGGCTAATAAATTGTCGGCATGATCTAAATACTTCATGACCCACAGCATATAACGGCTGTCGACATGAATAGAACGGTTAATTTCATTATCAAATGCCCAACCGCCGATAATACTTTCATACACACCGTCGAACAATAGGCCGACGAGTTCAGCACGGCCGTTTAAGGTCGGTGAGCCAGAATTTCCGCCAGTAGTATCTAAAGTTGATAAAAAGTTTACTGGTACAGAATCTATTGATTTCATATAGAAATCACCATATTGCTTCTGCTTAATCAGCTCTAACTCTTTCTTCGGTGCATCGAATGGGTCAACACCCGTGTCCTTTTGCACTATGCCTTCAAGGCGAGTGAATGGCACGGCCACTAAACCGTCTTTTGGCGAATAACCTTTCACATGGCCAACTGTGACACGTAAGCTTGAGTTAGCATCGGCATACACTGGCTTACCTTGCTCTAGGTTATAGGCAATAATGGCATCCATATATTGCGGACGCACCTTCATTAGTTCACCCGCTAATTCTTTTTCTTTCTTTTCTTCGGCCATATCTGTGTCATACATAGCGACAGCGAATTGAATGAAAGGATCTTTAGAGGCTTTAAAATCGGCAACGGATTTGTCCATCCACGCCAGACGAACATCTTTCTTACCTAACTCAGTTTTGGCGTACATTTTATCTAAGGTTTTCGAAAGCTTAGCTTCACTAAACTTTTTATCGATACCAAAGGCTTTATCCAATGCGGGTAGGCGCTGATCTTCTGGCAGTGCGGCGTAGCGTTTTAGCATGTCGAGCAATACCGCTTTATCAACGCTTGGCGCATAACGACGGTCAATACGCTCCATGCTGGCTTTTAGACGTGTCATATCACGATCTTGGAAGCCCGGTTCACGCTGCATATCTGGCAGTTGTTTCTCGTTCGCGAGGCGATATAAGCTGCGCGCCGTCGGCAACATAGTCGTGCTGCCTATGTAGCTTAAGATCATGTCACGCTCTTGATGCGTTTTGCCTTTGGCAATCAAGGCATCTAATTCCGCTAAGGTTTTACCGTATTTCGCTTCACGACTGCTGTCTTTGGCTATCCACGCAGCAAGCTTAGCTTCGAGGGCTTTACGGTCGGCCAACATGGTCGATTTGCCGTAAAACTCGATCATCGAAGTGAAGTTTTTCGCGTAATTGGCCAGACCTGCGATTTGACTCTCGTACTTAATCCGCTCGTCGCTGCCCTCTGCCGCGGTTTCTTTAATGATCTCTATAAAGCGTTCACGCAGCATTTTGCCTTCGGGATAAGCCCACTCAAACTCATTTTGAACTTCAGTGGCTGTGCGGTATCTGTTGGTGCGACCTGGGTAGCCTGCAACCATCACAAAATCACCCTCACTCACGCCTTTAGCCGATACTTTTAAGAAACTTTTTGGCTCATAAGGCACGTTGTCAGCACTAAATTCTGCTGGTTTACCTGCTTTAGATACATAAGCACGGTAGAAAGAAAAATCGCCTGTGTGACGTGGCCACATCCAGTTGTCTACATCGCCGCCGTATTTACCCACGCTCGCGGCTGGGTTATAGACTAAACGCACATCACGGATTTCCAATTGCTTAACCAGATAATATTCGAGACCACCGTGAAAGCTATACACTTGGCAACGGTAACCATCTTCTTTTTCACATTCAGCAACTAAGGCTTTCTCTTGGCTTTCAACGCCTTGATAGAAGGCGCTACCCACTTTACCTTCAAGCCCGTTTTTAACTCGCTCAGTGACATTAGTGACATCTTCAGTCACATAGACACGTGAGCCAGGGGTCGCAGGTAATTCATCGGCGAAGGTCTTAGCTAAAAAACCATCCTGCAGCAGATTTTTCTCAGGAGTGGAATTGTATTGAATTGCCCCATAGGCACAGTGATGGTTAGTCACGACTAGGCCCTTTGGCGATACAAATGATGCAGTGCAACCGCCAAGGCTTATCACGGCATTCATCGGGAATTCGGTGAGTTTAGAAATCGATTTTGCATCAATTTCAAGGCCTTTTGCTTTTAGCTCATCAGCCATTGCAGGCAGTTGATGGGGCTGCCACATACCTTCGTCAGCCTGTGCGCCAAAACTAGCGGCCACGGCAACTGTGAGTAACCATTTTTTCATTGTGTTAAGTCCGTTTTATGTGAATGAAGCCACGCGCAAGCTGGGCCATTTTCTCGTTTTAATAGCGTTGTTTTAATTTTAAATAACTGTGCTAAAACCCAGCATCACTCGCTTTAAAACCTAAAAAGCAAAAAGTCAGGCCGGGGCCTGACTTTATCACATGCGACACTCTCTATAACAGACTCTGAAAAACTCGCTTACAAAGCAAATACATTTAATCAAAGTTACCCAGATGTATTCGCTAAAAAGCCCTCATCTATCGCAATGAATTAGATCCCAACAAATAGTTGGGCACCCACAATCACGGCACCTAACAAGCCTGCAATAACTAACGCAACAGATCCGCCAGACACTTGATAACCCCCAAGCTGCGACTGACGTTGACGCAGTGCCATAACAATTGGCAAGAAGATGATCATCACGACCAATGGTACGGCTGCAAATCCCAGTACCGCCACAAAGCCTTCAGGCAAATACAAGGCACACAAAACAGGCGGAATAAAGGTCAGTAACCAAGTTTGAATACGGCCGGCAAACGTTTCTTTGGCGCGAGTTAATTCGGCGATAAAGTCATATAAACTTAAGGTCACACCGAGGAATGAGGTCACTAAGGCTAAATCAGCGAATAATGAAATACATTTGCTGATCCAAGGCGTATGAGCAATATCCTGTAATGCCGTGACGAGTGAAGGTAGTGAACCTTCAAAACTATTCACCTCATATCCGCCTACTGTGCCTAAAGTCACCAATAACCACAGAACATAACAAGCAAGTGGGATAGTCGAGCCGATTAACAACACCTTACGCAGTGATACCGCATCGCCATCAAGATAACGCACTAAGGTGGCGATACAGACGTGGAAACCAAACGAAGTAAACACCACGGGAATTGCCGCCATCCAATTGCTGGTCATCGACTCGGCAATCGCACCCGTTGCCATGCTAGCAATACTGACTTCGGGCAATAAAAATAATACCACCACCACGAGCAATAGAATCATTAACGAAAATAGGAAACGTGAAACTTTATCGACCCAAGCAACACCTAGCGCCGCAAAGCCACCGAGCACGAGTGTAAATAACAACACTGCGACTTGATTATCGAGCACGATATCGAACATGTTCTTCGCTTTAAGCACTAATAGCGATGACCCACCGGTGAGATAAGCCGCGGTCAAGGCAAATAATAAACTCAGGAAAGAAGCACCTTGAATTATTTGACCTTTTTTACCCAGTAACTTACCCGTAATAGCATGCACGTTATCCCCCACGCCAGTGCGTAAGTTAATTTCGAGCATAAGTAATGAGGTATAGGCGGACACGCCCCAAATAACGACGAGTAACACTAAAGCAGGGATAATACCTAAAGCCGCTGTGGCTAAAGGTAACGCTAACATACCTGCGCCAATGGCCGTCCCGGCAACGATGGCGATCGAGCCTAACATTTTTGAATTCACACAATAGTCCTGTTCAATAATTAATTATTATTTTATTTGAGTAAGATTTGAACCGATAAAGCCTTGCGTCTTAAATCGAAATAAGCGACACATCACTTAAAGCATCCAATCAGATCTCGACCTAGCAGATCAATTGGCCCCAATAGCTTTTGAATGTTTCAACCCAGTAGCCATTGAGGCTAACTAAATCGATTATTGAAAAATGGCATGACTTTCAATTGTGATAGCCCAAATTAATGTACCGATATAAGCATCGATTAAATAGATAGTTTGGGACATTAACAGAGCCAAACCCAGTGGGCAAGCCAGTTGTGAACAAAGAAGGGTAGCAAACGGTACGGTAACAACTTAATAGTGCTGTGATAAACGAAAATATACAAGCCAACAAAATCGCTACCTTTGTTGAGAATACCTGTAATCTTGTATTAGGCTCGAATCAAAATAAAGCCGGTCTTTTTCCATCCGATGCAGACAAAAAGGGCTTAAACACACGGATATGTTTAAGCCCAATGATACCTTTTTGAAGCTAGGTTAGCTCAAAAAGTTAATTTACAGCTCAGTCCACGCCATAGCCCAAGAAGCGCCAACACCTGGCTCAAATCCTGTGGCAGAAGCCGACCACTGCACGCAATAGCCGCTATAAGGGAATGGCTTACATTGATACACTTTGCCATTTTTAGGCTGTAACACTGTAGTACCTGCAACGTAACCTTTCACGCCTGCTGGGAATACAAAATCAGCTTCTGGTGCAGGAGCTTGATCCTTTAAGAAGAGATCAAAGTTCTGCTGAATAACATCACCTTGTTTAGGCTCAGCTTTTACCTGCAAATGATAATGCCCAGCTTTAGGCTCAACGACGTCTAACACTAAGCTCGCGCTGGTATTGTTAACAGTTTGGCTCACAAAACCTGACGCGGTGCCATCATGGCTAAACAAATACGCTGACACTAGCATCTCAGCGTTACTGGTTACATCAAAGCTGACCTTCGCCGCACCATCGATAATTTGATAATCGTCAGCAAGTGAAGTGACTTCTAAGCTGTTGCCCGGAGCAGGAGCTAAATCAAATCCGACTTCGACACGCTCAATACCTGAGTTTTTCGCTGTAAAAATGTCATTTTTGCCATACACAGGCTCAATCACACCCGATGCATTTTTTTGTCCCGCTTTTAACTGGGACTGCTGAGCATTAATCGCACTTGCTAATAGGAAAGGCCAATTTTGTTTATCACCTTGAGTCGCATCGCTAATGGTAATGACTGTTTGCTTAGCCGTTTGCTCACCATTGGCGTCAAACACCCGGGTCATCACTTTATCGCCTGCTTTTAGATTGAGTGACGGATTGATATCCCCCACATCTTGCCATTCACTCGGCACAACAGGACCCGAGCCCAAGTTCACATCGATAGCATTGTAGAAACTATTCGTCGTATCTCCCACTTCCCACACGGCCAAGATCACTTGATAACCACTGCGACCTTCTGGCACGTAACAGTCATGGGTCACTAACTTAGGCGGCTGTTCCATGCCACCATCAACTACGCAAAAGGGAGCTAAGTCAAAGCTCGTTCGGCTCAAAGCTTGGTTTGGGTTCCAATCTTGGCGAGTTAAATAGTAACGCCAATTACGGGTGACATGATTTGCTGTGAACTGCCAACTGAATTTATTCCAGCCCGCTTTAATATCCGTCTTTGCCCAACGGCTCGGGCTTTGTTCATCCAAAGGTGAAAAAGCACCATTGCCAGCACTCGCCAGTTTGCCATCAGCAGGACCTGATTCAGGAAAACCCGATGGCCCCTCAACACTTTGTGGCTCCCATTGCACCGCACCACAATTGGCATTTTTACCTGTTTTACAGGCATATGAACGCGATTCAGGTGCCACAACATAACCGTGCGCCTGCGCAGAGATACTCACAAACGCATTCGTCGCCATTACTGCCGCGGCCAATAAACTCAATTTAGAAATAGGGGAAAAAACAGTAGGATTTGCCACTTTAATGCACTCCATTGATTGCCTATCATCCTAAACATAATGATAGGCTTAGATATAAAAGTGGTATTTGGGCAAACAACAGCATTAAACAGCAGTCGTTTATCTTTCACAGAAATCGAATTCTGCGGCAACTCCGCTATCTTAGTTCACTAAAAAATCCATTTACAACCTTAGACCGGAAGCTTTGCGTCCTAACTTTTCAATTAGTTTGCCAAATACAGTCGTTATCATTGAGTCACTACGAGTTAACAGTATGTAACCAAGTAGAAATGACTTGGCTAAATTAGCAACAAAAGACAACGTTGTCAAAAAATAATTCATTTATATTCATTAGGTTACAGAATGTGAATCGGTATTTTTCTGACACCCGTCAAACATTTATCAGTACCTACTGTTATAAACTCGTGCTTGAAACTAAATCTTACCTAGGTATAATGCCCACCTCGCTTCGGGGGAGTAGCTAACTGGATTTCGAGCCATCGTCATCTAGGGTGAACATCAACATACTTGGCAACATGCCATGGTGTTCACAGCAAATCATAGATTTGCCCAGCAAGACCTGAGCACAATGACTGCACCTAGGGGTGGACGGTTTATTGTGCTTATGTCATAACCACCCCTAAAGGATCACACTTGGAAGCCCTACTTGCCTCAACCTTTACGGTTGCTATCGCCGAAATTGGTGATAAAACTCAATTACTTGCACTAATCCTCGCCGCAAGATTTAAAAATAAAACCGCCATTATTTTAGGTATTTTGCTGTCGACATTATTTAACCATTTTGCCGCAGCTTGGATTGGCCAATGGGCGATTAACTGGGTAAGCCCAGATCTGGCACGTTATTTAGTGGCTGCGTCCTTCTTTGCAATCGCTCTTTGGGTGTTAATCCCCGATAAAGTCGATGCAGAAGAGAGCCGTTTCTATAAAATGGGCCCCTTTCTCGCCACCTTTATCCTGTTTTTTATCGCCGAAATGGGGGATAAAACACAAATCGCAACTGTGGTATTAGCCGCAAAATACGATTCATTAACTATGGTGGTTGCAGGCACAACCTTAGGCATGCTGCTTGCTAACGTACCCGTAGTAATCGCAGGCCACTTCAGCGCCGAAAAATTACCTATGTTGTGGATACACCGTGGCTGCGCCGTATTGTTCGCACTCTTAGGCGTAGCAACACTACTGTTCTAGATCATTGATCATTGATCATTGATCATTGATCATTGATCATTGATCATTGATCATTGATCATTGATCATATTCAAGTATGGAAACAAAAAGGCCAGTGATAAACATCACTGGCCTTTCTACTTACAACGGCTTTAATAGAATAAAAAGTGTCGACTTAGAAATGCAATTTATAACCCTAATGCCAGTTTAATACGTTGTCCGTAATCCGCATCGGCTTGAGTAAAATGCGCCACCATACGTTGCTGCACATCTAAACTCGCTTGACTTAATGAACCCGAAATTGTTGCCACTAGGCGCGCTTTCTCAGCTTCAGAGAAGATGCGATACAAATTACCCGCTTGGGTATAATCGTCTTGGTTATAACGACTATAACGCGCCGCTTCACCTTCTAAACGCAATGGTGGTTCGCTAAAGTTTACTGGCTCAACCAAGGCATCAGCAGTGCTGTTCGGGCCATAGTTTGCCGAAGCATCAGCACCAGTTTGGCTGCCATGGTAAGGGCATTGTGTGCCCGCCATCGCACCTGCACGTTGATGGTGATTTGCCTTAGCGGCATGCGGGCAATTCACTGGCAATTGGTTGTAGTTAGCACCAATGCGGTAACGCTGCGCATCGGCGTAGGCAAATAAACGTGCTTGTAACATCTTGTCTGGTGAAGCCCCGACGCCTGGGACCAAATTACTAGGTGCTAATGCCACTTGCTCAACTTCAGCAAAGTAGTTTTGTGGCAGACGATTCAGCTCTAATACACCAATCTCAATTAATGGATAGTCGCTATGCGGCCAAACCTTAGTTAAATCAAATGGATTGATATGGTAAGTATTGGCATCTGCCTCAGGCATAATCTGCACATTAACCGTCCAACGCGGGAAGTTACCATCAGTAATCGCAACCACCATATCGCGCTGCGATGAATCGGGATCAATCCCTTTTAATTTATCAGCCTGTTCATTGGTTAAGTTGACCACGCCTTGCTGCGATTTAAAGTGGAACTTCACCCAGAAACGCTCGCCCTTGGCATTCCACAGCGAGAAAGTGTGTGAACCATAACCGTGCATTTGACGGTAGTTTGCCGGAATACCACGATCCGACATCAAAATGGTTACTTGATGCATAGCTTCAGGATTCAATGACCAAAAGTCCCACATAGCCTGCGGATCTTTTAAATTGGTCTTAGGATTACGCTTTTGCGTATGGATAAAGTCTGGAAACTTAATTCCATCTCGCAAGAAAAAGGTCGGCGTATTGTTACCCACAATATCGTGATTACCACGGGCAGTATAAAAACGTAAACCAAAGCCACGTGGATCGCGCTCTGCATCGGCAGAACCCATTTCTCCACCTACGGTTGAGAAACGAATAAAGGTTTCGGTTTGCTTACCAACACCATTGAAATGGTCAGCAATGGTGTAATCGCTTAAATCTTTAGTCAGCGTAAATGTGCCGTAAACCCCAGTACCTTTGGCATGTACGATACGCTCAGGAATACGCTCACGGTTGAAATGGGCTAACTTTTCAATTAAATGCCAATCTTGTAATAGCAGAGGACCACGTTCACCCGCCGACAGTGAGTTTTGATCGTCGGCCACTGGGGCGCCGTTTTGGCTCGTTAAGTACTGACTTGTTTGATGTTGTTGACTCATGCCCTGCTCCTTAGTCTTGATTGCTGGTTAACCAGGTTTCAATTAAATCGTAAATGGTGGCCATGGTTTATCTCCTTGGCTGGCGACGTGTTGTCGATAGAGCAAGAATAGAGAATTACCACTTGAGAATAAAACGATTAAACTAGATTTGTATAATCTAAAAAAAAGATTAAGAATGAGTTTGGCAAGACAATTAATGAATTACACGGACTCACAGCCAATGGTCCGCTCACATCACTTAGGATACTGTTGAAAAACCAAATAGCTGCTCAGGACAATGGAGCGAAGTGCGGTGCGAGAAAGCGGAGTTAAGCTGATACACTGCCATTAACTGCTGGATAAGTCGGCTTCACGATAAAGCTTAACCAAATAATAAGTGTCAATCAGCACGATAAAAAAGTTAACTAAGGCAACAGGATAAGCCCCAATTGCCACACCGTAGGCCACAAATAAAGCCGCACCAATGAGATTCCACCAGCGCAGTTTCTTAATGTTTGACATCATCAGTGATATTGCAACGACCACTGAAGCTAAATAACCAACCCATTCCCAAATTGTAGAGTTATCCATATTCAATCCTTATCTATATATTATTTAAATCAAACGATTGATACGCCATTCACACCACAGGTAATAAGCTGGCTCATTGCATTTAGCGTTTAACGACAGCCGCCGTCATCCGTGAAATACAAGTCAGTTCACCCGCGCTGTTGTGGATTAAAATCTCCCATACAGAGCTGCGCTTCCCTAAGTGGATAGGCTTAGCCGTAGCGGTTAATACCCCATTACGGGAAGCCCGTAAGTGGTTAGCGTTAATTTCTTGACCGACACAATAGTACTGCTCAAAATCCACCGCGAAATTTGCCGCATAGCTGGCAACGGTTTCAGCAAGCGCGACATTCGCGCCACCATGCACTATGCCCAAAGGGTTATGCACCGCCGGACTGGCTGGCATAGTGGCCTTCATGTAATCGTCGCCAATCTCACTGATCTCAATTCCTAAAGTCTGCATCAAGGTGCCTTTGCCACCCATACCGGCGTCTAAACGCGCGCAATCCTCTAACGTTACAGCTCTAAACCAAATACTCATTGCAACTTCCTAGTCAATAAAACCAATCAGCAGTTTACTGTGAAGTGGATGAAGTTCAACTAGTTTACTCTCAGCTGGTCACATCAATATCGGCAAAAATAAGGCTCAAACTAACCAAGATTTAGTGGTACTTAGCTGACTAAACCAGACAAGAAATAATCCCCATACCACGACTACACTTGGCATAATTAACGCGTCGGCTCCTAGCACCACAGCCGCTTGCTGAATGCAAAATACATAGGTCATTTGCAACAAAATAGCGATAAGCGAGGCGACCAGCACTTTATAAGCAATTAATTTTCTGAATAACAATAATAGGCATCCTAGAACCCCTGAAACCACGGCAAAGCCAAACACAGCATCAACCCAAATTGGCGTCGTTTCATAGAGTTTAATTTGATCTGGGCTCATCTGTGCGAGTGCATCTGGCGTCATAGTCATTTGCATCACAAAAGCCATCAGCCCCATGATATTCCACAACAAACTGAGCGTTGCGACAAAGTAAAACCACAGTGGCGCCTTGATATTCATGGTTTTCAGCGGATTTGAGGTGGTATCCATACTCACTCCTAATAAAAACTGAAAAAAAAAGATAAAAAAGGGATGGTTAACCATCCCTTTGTTTCAGTCTAGCTCACAAATTGCACTTGTGAGTTAACCACATGTACAGGTTAACGGCGACGACGCTGCAAACCAAACAAGGACATCAGTGCTAAACCTAAATAACCTAAAGCACCGCCATCATCTTTAGGCTTTGGCTCAGGTTTTGGCGGCACTACTGGCGCAGGATAACTTAAAGCAACAATCACAGGATCATGATCCGATGCAGAAAAAGCATTTTCAGATTTAGCCAGATCACCAGAGAACTTCTTACCGTATTCAAACAGGCTAGATTCCACTGAGTTGATATGCCAATCTTCAATATCCACTAAACGTTTGGCTAGGCTAGCATTGGCTAAAGCATGATCTAAGTTACCTAACTCGCCGTTATAGCTATAAGAGAAAGTGCTTGCACCGTGGGCTTTCGTGTTCAAGTTGATAAAGCCATAACCTTTTTCAATCTTGCTGCCTTGGCGCTCAAACACTTTGCCGTCGAGCGTCGTCCACGAAGCGGTCAGGATGTCACGCTCTGACTTGCTCGCATCGAAGTCGGTTAGTACACGGATAGGATCCTCCATACCATAGGCATTCATATCACCGATGATCAGTAAGTCGCCTTTCACGTCTTTTAGCGTTTCACCCAAGACTTTGGCTGCAGATACGCGGAAAGCATTACACTTGCCCTGTTGATCGGCAGGATCAACTGACTCTTCGAAGTTAGCCCAATCTTCTAAACAGCCTGAGCCTTTAGATTTCAAATGGTTAACGACTACGGTCAGAGACTCATCATGGATTTTAAAGGTTTGCGCTAAGCTGTGACGTTGATAAGCATCATTGCCAGGGTTAGTCTCAGTTTTGCCATCTTTTGTGCGAGTCACGCTGCCAGCACTGGCGTGCTGTTCTGGAGTACCGATAACTTGTGCAGCCCCTGCTAAAGCCACTTTACCACCACGGTATAACATGCCGACAGTAATCGCATCTGTGCCAAAGTACTTGCCGTCATACTTATCAGCATCGGTGATTTCAACAAAGCTATAGGCGTTTTCAGGCGTCTGCTTGTCATTTAGTGCATCGACTAAATCCTTAATCGCACTCTTCTCACCAAAACCGTTGTTAGCAATTTCCATCAAACCGACGATATCGGCGTTCATGGCGGTAATAGCGCTAACGATTTTAGTACGTTGTAGCACCATTTCTTCCAGCGTTAGGGCGCCACGGTTACTGCCTGATGGATTGGTATCGCCACCATCAACATCGTTAAAGAAGTTCAGCACGTTAAAGCTAGCCACGCGCAGATCTCCCTTAGTTGCAACACTTGGGGCTTCGGTTCTATCGTCACCACGGATAAAATCACCCGCTGTAATAGTATTAGTCGCCACTAAACGATAAGCGCCGTAGCTGTAACCAATCACACCTTGCAGGTTAGTCAGTTGATCGCCAACACGGATGTAACCCGTTTCCACATTGAAATCAGGGAAGTATGGAATAACACCATTGGCAGGCTTGTAATCGGATTCGATAAAGAGTTGGTTTTCGCGGTTAGATTTAACTAATGCCGTTGCTTCAGCAGAAAGCGCTGGATACAGCTGTGTCGGCTTCATCAAAGGTGCTTGATATGACACTAGCATGTTATTGCGACTACCCGCATAGTCGAAGCTGAAGGTGCGGCTGATTTTAAGATCGCTGCCCGCATCTAAGGCCACATTCATGCCTTCATAGCGCTCTAATGCTTGCGCTAAGGTTTCGCCATCGGCCACATAGAAAGGTGCGGCAACAGGGACTTCACCCTTAGCGCCAACATCAAATTTCTTATCGGCTTTAATATCAATTTGAGTTAGGCCAAAGTATTCTTTCACTTTACCCTGCACACACACTTCAACCCCTGGTTGAATCGCTTCAGGTGCAGCTTCACCTAAGAATACAAATACACCATCAGAGGTATACGGTGAGTTATCACCCTTAACTTCTTGTAAGTAAAAACCTTTAAACAAGCTTTCACCACGGGCAGTCACTACGCCACGCACAGTCACTTCGGCTTCAGATTCGAATGCCCCTGCTGGTACAAATGGGCTCGACTCGCCCGCACCTTGTACTTGATAAATAGGCACAATTTTAGCGCCAGTACAGCTAAAGAGCGGCACTTCTGGCTCAGCAGGCGTTTCTAGAGAACCTAAACCAGAGAAGGTATCTTTAGGTAATTGTTCCCACTGGGCGGCATTAAATACTGTATTCGCCACTAACGCATCTAATTTACGTTTTAAGGTAACGTCTAATCCCCAACCCGTTGGCGTCGGCACATCACCAATAATATCGATGACTGCATCATCTTTCATTAAGGCAACCGCATCACCGCCATTAAAACTTAAACTACCAGAGTAACTATCAACCCCTTGAGCAACAGTAATAGTACCGCTAGTATTTAAAATAACTTTTGTCGATTTTGCTGCAATAGTTTGACCACCTAAAGCCACCATATCCGACGCAACAGTAGCACCATCTTTATAACGAACCAGTTTATAACCCGCGAGATCAATTGCCGTATCGCCGCTGTTATACAGTTCAATCGCTTTATTATTTGAGCTACCTTCAACATATTCGGTGATCATCATATCTGCGCTTGCCATCATAGGCAAAGCCGCTGCAACAGCTAAAGAAATAGCCGTTAATTTATTAACATTATCCATATCATCAACCCCATTATTATAATATTGCCGCTAACTTCTATTAACGTGCGAGCGGATTATTTCAGAGTTGAATGCGTAAAAAAAGAGGGCAAGATCGCACATTGCCAATGTAACACATTGATGAGTAACTAATTATAGACACCTCACTGTTCACCTAACAGAACAGGATGGTAAATCAAAAGTATTAGCCATGTAAAAACAAACAGTAAGAGCAATACACATAAGCTCAAAGCATCTAGTGTCCCGCTCAAATAATAATCAATATTTTAATGTGATATTTTGATGATATTATTCGGTATGCAATACCCAATAATATATAAGGAACACGGGTCCTTAAAAGGTAATGGATATAATTAAAACTTAATTTAGCATTCATTATTTTGAAATAAACATAACAGTCAAACTGCTAAAGTGGATGATTTATACCCTTGGTTATTGCAGCAGATTAATGTTGATGATGAGTATAAAAATGAAACACAGAGCCAGTCTGAGAACCAACGGCTGTAAGATAGTGAGCTAAATATTAAAACAATAATGCGAATTTTACAGACAAAAAAATACCGCTCATTTAGGAGCGGTATTTTCAATTGCGGCGTATTACACGTCGCAGCTAATCAATTACTTTTTAGCAGGTTCAGCTACTGGCGCCGCAGAAGCTTTCTCGATTGATTTCAACTCAACTTCGAAAATCAACGTAGAGTTTGGTGGAATAGTACCAGTATCACGTACGCCATAGGCTAATTCTGATGGGATCACAAACTTGTACTTAGCGCCAACAGGCATTAATTGCACGCCTTCAGTCCAACCTGGAATAACGCGATTCAAAGGGAACTTAGCCGCTTCGCCGCGTTTATAAGAACTATCAAACTCAGTACCATCAAGTAAAGTACCGACATAATCCACTTCTACAGTGTCTTCTGCGGCAGGCTTTTCACCCGTGCCTGGAGTTAATACTTCATATTGTAAGCCAGACTCAGTTGTCACTACACCAGGCTTAACCTTGTTTTCTTCAAGGAATTTTTTACCATCTTCGATATTTTTCGCAGAAATCGCTGTTGCTTGTTCCTGACGTTTATCGTTTAACTTTTTATCTAGACCTTGAAGAATGGTTTGCATTTCTTCTTCGGTTAAACTTAATTGGTCATTCAGACCATTAGTGAAACCAGTGACGATCAGAGTGCGATCAACTGGCAGGCCTAATTCTTCTTGCTCTTTGATATGGCCAGACATATAACGACCGATTGAAGCGCCTACACTGTAAGCTTCTTTTTGAGCTTCAGTCGTTAATTCAACATTTGTACTCGTAGCTGCTTTTTCTTCTTGATTACAAGCAGATAGGCCAATAATAGCCAATGCAACTAACGATAATTTATAAATCGATTTCATTAAAGCTTCCTCAGCATCCTCAAGCGGTTACAATAACCTAAGCGTGACAACTTTATACTAGTTATCTCGGTTATACCAACTAGATTCTTTATGGGTTAACAGTGATTAATGTCACTTGATCAAGTCTAAAGACAACAACTTAGGGAGCAAGTTCATGAAGAAAAATCTACTGCTGGTAATTTGCACAGTTTTTCTAATCGCTTGCCACCCCAAAGCAGAAGATATCAGTGTTCTCACAACAGAGCCCAGCTATAGCGCGAGCCTATCAAGTAATGGGCAATTCGCCTTAGTTGCCACTCAAAGTAGTGGAGTTCAATGTTGGGATCTCAGCACCCACACCCTCAAATACCAATGGATACATGGCGATATTAATACTGGCGTCACAGGTACGGCGATTTCTCCCAACGGGATATTTGCAGCATCGTTAAGCCGAGATTCAGTTGCTATGTGGAAAATAGCCGACGGTAAGCCTTTAGGTTGGTGGTCCTTACCTTCATCCGGTGAAAGTGTCGCGGTAGCCGATAATGGCGCACTACTTATTGGTTTAAATGATGGTTCAGTCATGTCGCTTAATGCCGAAAAATCTGCCTTAATCAAATTTCTTGGACATAAAGAGCGCGTCAATAGTGTTGCCCTCTCTGCTGATGGCCGATTAGCATTAACGGGGTCAAATGATATGCAGGCGATTCTCTGGCAGGCACAAACTGGCCAACCGCTTCATACGTGGACACTCGGCAGCCGTATAACCAAAGTGGCACTCAACGACAGTGGTAGTTTAAGTTTTACCAATGGTAGCACAGATGAAGCAAAGATCTGGGATAACACAAGCGGTAAGCTGTTAAATAAGCTGGATATTACACGTCGCCAAATGAACTTTTCAGCGGTGAGGTTTATCAAACAAGACAGCCAGCTATTAACAGGTACGCCAGCACGGGAAGTTATACTCTGGCAACGTGACTCGGGTAAACAAATTGAAAAATGGCAGGTTGCACTCACTAAAAACAGCCAAAATCGAGGAGCCGTTGTATACTCTGTGGCAATTCGAGATACCAATAAAGTCGTTAGTATCAGTAGCCAAGGCTTAGTTGAAACTTGGCAGAAATAGAGGTTAGCCATGCAAGGCGTACAAGCACAGATTGAAGATCTAGAAACCAAATTGGCTTTTCAAGAGCTCACAGTCGAAGAATTAAACCAAGAGGTCATCAAATTAAATCGACTGGTGGCTCACCAGCAACACCAAATTCACATGTTAATTGGTAAGTTGCAGGACATGGAACCGAGTAATATGGCGACTCAGGCTGAAGAAACGCCACCACCACATTATTAACACTGACGCTTTAGATGTTAACTTTGATTAAAAAAACAGTTACTGCAAAATATCCAGGGAATGCGATGTTTAAACATTTAATGCCAAAAGAAACCCCAACTCTATTACCCATAGCGTTAGTGGGTGAACCCATTCTAAGGCAGACTGCAATCACAGTGCACCATTTCGATGCAGAGCTCGTGCATCTTGCCGAGCAAATGTCTGCCAGCATGGACGCTGCCAATGGCGTTGGTATTGCAGCCCCCCAAGTTCACAGCCCTTTAGCCTTATTTATTATGGCTTCTCGCCCTAATGAGCGTTATCCCGACGCGCCTAATATGGCGCCTGCGGTCGTGGTTAATCCGCAAATCATAAATGCATCAAGCGAGTTGGTCAGCGGAGAAGAAGGCTGCTTATCTGTACCGGGGCAAAGATTTACGATACAAAGACATCAAGCCATTGAAGTACGCTATCAAAATTTACAAGGCGAGTGGCAACAAACCGAATTAACGGGCTTTATTGCACGGATTTTTCAACATGAATTTGATCACCTTCAAGGGATCACATTACTCGAGCGTTCACTTATGCCAGAACAGACTCAGGCGATTTCAGCCCAATCCATCAAAAAAGGTGAAGCGCAATAATGAAACTGTCCTTCGTTACACCTTTTTCTCGCGCATTTATTGCACCAACCTTGGCAATGGGATTGGTTTTAAACTTATCGGGCTGCGCTTATAACAGTATTTTCATTAATTATCCTGCGCAGATCGAACCACTCAAACAAGAGCTTAATAGTGCGACTCCCATGGCCGATATCGACAAACTTGCCAGTAATATCAATGGCAATGACGGCTTACTCTATGCCCAAGAAGCGGGACGAATTGCTCAAGTCTCCGGCGATTTTGCTGCCAGTAAAAAATATTATCAGCAAGCAGTAGATGCTTATACCGCCTTTGATGATAAGGCCAAAGTCAGCGTTAGTGACATTGGCGCAACAGCCAGCAGCTTAGTGTTAAACGACAATGCGATTCCGTACCGGGGCCCTGGGTATGAACGCATTATGCTGCACCAATACCAAGCTCTTAACTATTTGTTTAGTGGCGACTATCAGGGGGCTCTCGTCGAAGTTCGTCGCAGTAACGAACTACAGAGCAGCGAGCAAGAACGCTATCAAAAATCACAAAAGTCAGTTCAAGCCATGGCAAACGGCACCATAGATGCCGAGGTTAATAAACTAGGACAAGCCGCGGGCACAGTCACCAGTTCTTTCTTAAACGCTTACAGTTATTATACGACTGGCGTACTGCACGAAGTGCTGGGTGAGCCGAACGATGCCTATATCGATTATCGTAAAGCAGCACAAATCACTCCAGATAACACCTATTTACAGCAAGATCTGGTCCGCCTCGCCAAGCAACTCGGCATGCCACAGTATGATGAGTTTAAGCGCCGTTGGGGCGATGCTAAATTGCCCAACACCAAAGATGGCCAAGTAATTTTGATGGTCGAGCGCGGCTTTGTGCCAGCAAAACAAGCTCTCACTGTACCTTTTACTATCCATGGTAACTGGCAGACAGTGTCACTCGCTACCTACATGCCAAACAATACTTTTGTGCCAGAGACGCAAGTGCAAGGTTTAGGTACAGTGCTGAAAACTGAACCTATTGCCAATATCGATGCCTTAGCCATCACAGCACTCAAGGAAGATCTGCCCGCGACGCTAGTTCGTCAAGTCGCTAGGGTCTATGCTAAATCTGAGATGGCCTATCAGATTGAGAAGAGTGGTAAACCAGGGAACAATGCTGCCGATATTGGCAGTATAGCGATGCAGATTTTTAACGTAGTAACAGAACAAGCGGATCGTCGTAGTTGGCTGACGCTCCCTAAACAAGCACAGATCGGGCGGCGTTATTTGAGTGCAGGTGAATACACTTTGCAGTTAGACAAAGCGCCACCGGCTAAAATTGATGTTGCAGCAGGCAAAACCACCTTAGTCTGGGCAATTGATACTGGTAATTACACCCGAATTTATTCAATAATCATTTAGCCTAGCGGTTGTGGTATTTGAATAAGACGTGTGTCATTAAGTTTATACAATCACAAAATGGAACTGACTATGAAACAATTTAAACTGATTTTTGTACTGGCTGCCGTTATGGGTCTAGCTGCATGTCAATCTAAAGTCGAATATGGCGATGCCACAGAAGTTGAAACCGTCAATGAGAACTTTGGCTCGACGGATCTACAAGCTATTGCAGCCAAGATGGTGGATAGCATGATGACTTTCCCTCCTATCGTGGCAATAACAGCCAATGACCGCCCGATTTTATTTGTTGATAGCATCAAAAACAAAACCTCAGAACATATCGACACTGAGTCTGTCACTGACTCTATCAGTAACAAATTATTGCGCTCAGGCAAGTTCCGTTTTATCGACATGACTAAAGTAGATTCAGTCCGTAAACAACTGGATTACCAAAACAACACTGGCATGGTTGACCCATCAACCGCCATCAAGTTTGGTCGTCAAATTGGCGCTCAATACATGTTATATGGCAATTTATCTAGCATAGTGAAGCAAGACGGTAGCACTAAAGACGTCTACTATAAGATGACAATGCGTTTAATGGATTTAGAAACAGGCCTTATCGAATGGTCTGATGAAAAAGAAATCCGTAAGATGAAGTCTAAGTCTTTCTTAGGCATGTAATTGTCCTATTGGCACTTAATTCTGCCAAACAGTAATCTCAAGAAGCCAGCGTTAACGCTGGCTTTTTTTTACATTTTTAACATTGGTAATCCAAGGTAAATAAGGTAGTGTACTCGGCCAAAATACACTGCGATGATGATGCTCAAAATTGGCGCTGGCGCGAGGGATAATTTGCCACAAAGGCAAACCTACACACACGATATTGAATGCAAACATCCAAGCAGAAAACAAAACAAATCGTTGAAGGATTTAAGTTGTGAACTTGTTTAAAGCCAGTCTCGTTGCCCTTACCTGTGGCACATTAATGTCGTGCGCAACCCAAAGTACACTCAATACGGGTCCACGTGATGCTAGCGCTTATATTAGCCAATATCAGGCTGCGCTTCGCTCGCAGGTCATCTCCGATATTCACTATGACTTGGATTTTCAGCTCACAGGGGATGCCGAGTTTTCCGCCACCTCCAAAGTGACATTTCAATTAAGTGAAGTGCCAAAACAACTGAGCTTAGATTTAAACAAGGCGCAGATAAAACGCTTTATCATCAACGGTACCGCCATATACCCCAATTACAATGGCGCTTACATCAGCTTAAATACGCGTTTGCTCACCTCAGGCGAAAATACCATTGAAGTGCAATTTAGCCGTTCCCACAGCACCAATGGTGAAGGTTTACACCGTTTTAAAGATCCAATCGATGGCAAGGTCTACCTCTACTCTCATTTTGAACCCGCTGCAGCTCAGCAGATGTTCGCAGTATTCGACCAACCGGATCTCAAGGCTAACTATCAAATTACGGTAACAGCGCCCAAAGACTGGCAAGTCATTAGCTCGATGCGTGAAAGCCAAATCACCCCAGCAGGTGCTTACAATCGTTGGACTTTCCCACAAACACCTAAGCTAAGCCCATATAACTTTTCGATGCACGCGGGCCCTTATCACATGTGGCAAGACAACTCAGGCCGCTATCCTATGCGCCTGTTCGCCCGTCAATCCGTTGCTAATCAAGTCACGGAGCAAGATTGGTTTACCTATACAAAACAAGGGTTAACTTTTTTCGATAATTACTTTGGTATTCCTTATCCCTTTAAGAAATACGATCAAATTCTAGTGCCCGACTTCCTTTATGGCGCGATGGAAAACGCAGGCGCAGTGACCTTTTCCGAAGATCTCTTCCTTCATAAAGCGGCTATGACAGCGGATCAGAAGCAAAATCTTGCGGGCGTGATCATGCACGAAATGGCGCACCAGTGGTTTGGCGATCTCGTCACCATGAAATGGTGGAATGGCTTGTGGTTAAATGAAAGTTTTGCTTCATTTATGGGCACACTTGCGACTCAAGAAGCCACAGAGTTCACCAATGCTTGGCGTACCTTCTACGCTAAAGGCAAGCAAAAAGCCTATGAGCAAGACAGCTTAGTCACCACGCACCCCATTGAAGTACCCGTAGCAACGACTCAGAACGCCTTCGACAATATCGATGCTATCACTTACCAAAAAGGCGCATCAACGCTAAAACAATTACGCCATTTACTCGGCGACATGGTGTTTCGTCGTGGCGTCAGTAACTATTTAAAACAATACAGTTATCAAAACGCTGAGTTAGACGATTTTATCAATAGCCTAGGGAAAGCCGCTGGCCGCGATTTAAGTGCATGGACTCAAGAATGGCTCTACAGCGCGGGCGTTAACACCATCAAGGCGGAATATCGTTGTGAGGGCAACCGAATCAGCGAATTTAGCCTACGACAGCTCCCTGCAAGCGCAGAACTACCCACATTACGTGAACAAAAAGTCCAAGTGGCTCTATTTACCCAAGGTCGCTTTGATCTGCGAAATGACATTACAGTGCCAGTGACTTACAAAGGCGAGCGTACCGAAGTTAAACAACTGATTGGTGAGCGCTGCCCAGACCTAGTCTATCCAAACTTTGATGATTGGGGCTTTGTGAAAGTCGAGCTTGATGACAAGTCATTTAATACCGCAAAACAACAACTGAGTAATATTTCCGATCCACTACTGCGATCTATGCTGTGGCAAAGTCTGTGGGACAGCGTCCGCGAAGGTAAATTGAGCTTAGATCAATACCTAAGCACAGTGTTTGTTAACGCGCCAGCTGAGACGGACTACACGATTGTTGGTCAGATCATCGATAGCATGTTGCGCTCGAAGGAATATCTCGCTCAGATCGCCCCTATTCAGCAAAACTACGCTGAAAATGCAATTAAAGGCTTAAGCCAAATGAGTCTGAGAAAAGCAATGGAAAATAAAGGCGATAATGACTTCCAACGGATCTGGTTCAATGCCTATGTCAGTTTAGCAAGCGACAGAGATTCACTGCGTCATTTAGCGCAACTCATTGACGGTGAAACAAAAATCAAGGGATTAACCTTAGATCAAGATTTACGATGGGCAATCATCACCCAGCTTAATCGCTATGATTTTCCTAACGCGCTGCAGCGCTTAACCAAAGAAGCTGCCAAGGATAATTCAGACTCTGGTGAAAAAGCGGCACTTGCGGCACAAGTGATCCGCCCTGAAGCGGCCGCAAAACGTCGTTGGTTAAGTAAAGTCCATCTAGACAGCCTGCCTTTCTCCAAACAGCGGATTATTATGCAAAATCTTTATCCTGCTGAGCAAAAACTATTAAGCGCAGCTACAGCGGAAGAGCGTCTGACGAGCTTAATGGATATGGACAAAAAAGGGCCAGTATTTATGCGTAATTATAGCCATTTCCTCATCCCAACCGATTGTAATTACACTAGCATAGCGGCATTGGACAAAGTACTTGATCGCCAAACTGGGCTATCTAACCTTACCCGCCGTAATCTACTGGAAACCCGTCAAATAGAGCAGCGTTGTGTGCTGATCAAAAATAAGATGACTCACTAATATTAAGGTCATTTTAAAATTAACAAGGGGCTCCTAGGAGTCCCTTTTTTATGTTCTGTTACAGATGAGTCTTAAACTTGAACCAGCACACAAGATGCTACCCGCGCGAAATTATGCTCACTAACCTTTGATATAAACAAGCCAGCATTCTGAATAATGAATTAATCACACTCACAACCAGTGACATATTTAATTAAATTGTTAGCTTGAGCTTATGTGTTTTAACGGCTTACTGACGATAACCAATGTTATTTATCACCTGTAAAATATTATTCATCTCTTCAGTTTAGTCTACTAAGTTCCATCAGCTCATCAAATAAACAACCACTGACGCAATCGTTATTGATATAAAAATCATGTAATTATTAAATTCATAAATTATGGGCGTCACTTCTAAATTTATTACTATAATTCTTCAATGATTTAATGTTTTGCCCCGTACTGCCGCTATACTAAAACAACGTTAGAGAGCTAACGGAATATAAAGGATATAGATTATGCGATCGACACTCAAAACACGGCTGCTGTTCAGCAGTCTTTCCGCTGTACTGATCACTATTGCTGTACTCGTAAGTATCTCTAGTTATTTCATTAGAAATAATGCGTTAGAAAACACTCAACATGAAATTGACCAACTAGCGATTACCTTTTCATCCGGCATAGGTCAGTGGATGCAAGACAGAAAAATGGCCATTACGAGCCTAAAGCAAACCATTGAAGCCGATCCTAGTACCAACGTCACCCCCCATTTACTCCAAGCGCATACTGCGGTTGATTTCGCCCTTACCTACTATGGTGACGAGCAAGGCAACATGTATCGCCAAGATCCATCTCTGAATACCGCAAATTATGATCCCCGCGTTCGCCCTTGGTATATGGATGCTAAAACGGCGGGTAAAATGATCATGACGGCGCCCTACGTCAGCGCCACATTGAAAAAACAAGTCGTAACTATAGCTGAACCTGTGATGGGCTCAGGCCAGCTCATAGGCGTAGCGGCTGCAAACTTAACCATAGATCAGTTAACAGATGCAGTGCAGCGTCTCGAAGTGCCGGGCAAAGGTTATACCTTAATGGTCGATAATGCAGGGCTCATTATTAGTCATCCCAATAGCCAACTAAATACTCAACAACTCACTAAAATCGATAGTAATTTTAGCAATAGCTGGTTATCACAGCGCACCAATGCCAATACGATGGAAGAACGCACCCTAGATGGCGCCACTAAATTAGTCTATGTCGCGGCTATTCCCTCAACGGACTGGGCGCTGATTTTCGTAATGGATAAACAAGAAATCATGTCACAGGCAACCGATCTTGCCTGGTGGATGTCGGCCGTAGGTGTCGCCCTATTAGTACTCTTTGGCTTGATTTTAATCGCCATCTTTAAAATCCAATTTAAAGATCTCGAACGCGTTGCCCAAGCACTCAATGATATTGCCGAGGGCGATGGCGATCTCACTGTGCGCATTCATACTGCCAACAGCCATGATGAAATTGGTATGTTAGCTTCGGGTTTTAACCGCTTTGTAGAACGTCTACACGGTATGATTTCCCGCATGCACAAGATTGCGGGTCAATTGGAATATCAAGCCAAAGGAAGTAGTGCGTCGGCAACGGATAACAGTCAGCGCATTGAAGTACAGCAAGATGAAGTGACTATGGTTGCCACTGCGGTGACCGAAATGGCCAGCGCCACCGAGGAAATTGCCAGTAATGCGGAGCATACAGCGCAGACCGCTCAAAATGCGGTCGGACTTTCAAACCATGGCCATAAACAGGTAATGCAAAGCCAGCAATCTATCCGTAATTTAGCCAGTGAAGTCGAAACTGCAGGGCGAATTATCGGTGAACTGAACGAGCACTCACAAAAGATCAACAGCATTTTGTTGACCATTAGTGGCATCGCAGAGCAAACCAACTTACTTGCACTCAATGCAGCCATTGAGGCGGCACGTGCAGGAGAACAAGGTCGTGGCTTCGCTGTAGTTGCTGATGAGGTGCGTGTACTGTCACAACGTACGCATTCATCGACACAAGAAATTCAAGCGATGATCGAAACCCTACAACAAACCGCAGGCAAAGCCGTTAAGTCTATGACTCAAAGTCATGAAATGGCAGAAACCAGTGTGGCCGATGCTAATTCAGCCAGCGAAAGTCTGTTGCAAATCAGCAAAGCCATTAATGATATTTCAGATATGGCGAGCCAAATTGCCACAGCAGCCGAGGAGCAAACCTCAGTCACCAGCGAAATCAACCGTAATACAGAGTCGATTCGTGAAGTGTCAGAGAATCTCTCGATTGAGGCACAAACGTCTATGGTCCAAGCTCAAGAGCTCGCCCATTTAGCCGCATCATTGCAGCAGGAAGTTAATCGCTTCAAACTGTAATCAAAAGCCTTATTTTATATAAAGATTACATCAACAGTTCCATACAATAATGCCCGCAAGTGTCAGTGACATTTGCGGGCATTTCTTTACATATTATTTCTTCAAAGACTTACAATGGCTTACCTAAAACAAGCTTAAATGATCTTCATCGCTTTATTTTCAGGAATATTGGCCTCAGGCCGAAGCTCAGCATGTAAGTTTCTTAATCCTTGGTAACCCATTTCAATTCGATTTCCGCCATTCTTTTTAGCTTTATACATAGCAGTATCGGCACAGGAAATAAGCTGTTTCTCATCTTCACCGTGCTCTGGATACAGAGCAATACCGATACTCGGCAGAATATGGATCTGCTGTTCGGCAAGCTCGAAGGGTTGCTCGAATACTTGCAATATTTTTTGTGCGGCCAGCAGGGTATTATGTGCTGAATCGACTCGTTCAAGTAAGATGACAAACTCATCCCCCCCAAAACGCGCAACGGTATCTGAGCCCCTCACACAACTGACTATTCGCTGCGCCGTCACTTGCAGTAATAAATCGCCCACGCTATGACCAAAAGTATCGTTAACCCACTTAAATTTATCTAAGTCTAAATAAAGCAAAGAGAAATAACTTGATTCCCTATGGGCTCGAGATAACGCCTTTTGAAATCTATCGTAAAAAAGCTCACGATTGGGTAACAAGGTTAACTGATCATAAAGTGCAATATGCTCTAATCGCGCGAGCATTTGTCGACGCTCAATCGCAAAAGCTATTTGCGTAGAAACAAACTCCAATAACTCACGGTCTTGGTGTGTATATGAAGCCGAAGTGGGCAAGCTATGCATAATCAAAGCGCCGATAACACCTTTCTGTAGCTTCAGCGGCACCCCCAGCCAACTTAAACAGCCATTACCCAAATCTTCACGAATCGCTTGGGGATAATCAGTTAAGGTCACGGGACACAGGAGTAAAGACTCAGCACTGCGGATCACTTGGTCAGTGAACACACTGAAACTTGCGATATCGATAAGCGAATCTTCGCCAGTAGCGGCTTTATAAGGAAAACTTAATTCATTTAAATCTTGATCGTACAATGCAATAGCAAAGTTTGCTGCAGGCAATAATTTAGCAATAATTTCATGAATTCGACGATACAGGGCTAGCAAGTCCTCAGCGACATGCACAGCCTCTGAAATCTCATATAAGGCTGCTTGTCTACGTTCGGCATTTTTGCTCTTAGAAATATCTCTAGCGACTGCGACACGCTGTTGATAAGCATCGGACCAACGTGCAGACCAAAGAATATCGACAATAACACCATCTTTACGCACATAACGGTTTTCAAAATCGACTTTAAAGCGACCTGCCATAATTTCATTGGCCGTTGCGAGAGTGCGTTCCCTATCCTCTGGAATGACAAGATCTAGCATCTGCATACCCATCATTTCTTCTGGGGTATAGCCAAAAATACGTTCTGCCCCAGCACTCACAAATTCAAACCTCCCCGCTTTATCGACGACACAAATAGCATCCAAGAGAAGGTCGATAAAATTGCTTAAGGAAGTGTAGCCATCATTATTCACGTAATTCTCCAATAAACGTCCGTCTTTGGCTAAGTCCTAAGTTTGATCATAAGCATAAAAATAATAATAACGCACTATTAGAGTAGGTTAATTTTCAATGTCATTCCAGAGTTGGCTAAGTTAAGTCAGACTTTTACAGAATTAAATTCAAACAAAATCAAACACAATACTTAAGGCCATCGGTGGCACTATTTGACTCTGGACGACAGATATCGGCACAATGCCCTAAAATGTTGGTCAACATCAGGGCGCAGCTTTGGTACGCGCAAATCGCATTAAAGGAATTTATTTTTGGACCGATTGTGCTCTCCGTTACATCAACCCAACCATTTTCGCCTTGGGCTTGCCATGTGGTCGCACTCGAATTGGCAAGAAAGTGTGTATGGTCACGGAACTAAACAAGCGGAGCGACTCGCCCGTTACGCGACAATATTCAATACTGTCGAAGGGAACACCAGCTTCTACGCAACGCCTGCACAGCAAACGGTAATGAATTGGCACAGTGCCACGCCCGATAGCTTTCGTTTTACCTTCAAACTACCGCAAACCATCACTCACCAAAGATTATTGCAACACTGCAGCCAAGAATTGAAAGATTTTTTCCAGATAATGGCACCATTAATCGATAAAACAGGGATCTGGAAAATTCAACTGCCCGCCCATTTCGGCCCAGAAAGCTTGCCTGCGTTAGCGCAATTTCTAGATCAAATCCCCCAAGGGTTAACCTATGGCGTCGAAGTCAGGCATCCTGCGTTTTTTGCTAAAGGAGATGCCGAGCGTGCGCTTAATCGATTACTCATCGAAAAAAAAGTGAATCGCATCATCATGGACAGCAGGCCCTTGTTTGCACTGCCGCCCTACAATGTCGCGATTATCGACGCTCACAAGAAAAAACCTCGAGTGCCAGTGCATGCGATTGCCACCGCCAATAATCCAGTGGTGCGCTTTGTCGGCCAACCAGACGATGCCGTAACACAACTCGCACAGCAAGGCGTTACTGCTTTACCTAAGGATAACGATGCCTTTTTTGATAATTGGCTCACCCAACTCCCGCTGTGGCTCGCAGAAGGTCGTGAACCCTATCTGTTTATTCATACTCCCGACAATGAAGCCGCGCCCGAACTGGCCATCCGTCTCTATCAAAAATTGCGCAGCCAAATTGCAGCGCACATTCAACTCGCCGAGCTACGCCTGCTTGATAAGAAACCTGAGGAGACAAGCACGCAGATGGGACTTTCTTGGTAAAACGGGCGCTAAGTAAAACGGACGTAAGAAGAAACCCACGGCAAACTCGCCGTGGGTATATACCCAAACAACCTGAAGATGCAGGATTCAGCGGGAATTTAACGCACTTTAGGCAAGGCGGTTATTTGCAGGCCTAGCGGGCTAAGTTAAAAATAACCAACGCAGCATAAAGTGCGTTAAAACCCGCCGGGACGGAGCGCCCAGGGCACTCCACTTCCGTGTTGCATCAATTCAAAAGGTGGCCGACATTCTGTCATTAATGCGCCTTGAATTGAAGCACCCTGGGCGCTCTGAAACTCGTATATTCAGGTAGCTTGGGTATAGATGAAAAACAGCTTTAACTCGGGATAAATAAGTTATTCATTTGCTCAAAACCAAGGGAAATGGCTTTAGGTATTGAATCCTTATCAACGGCAATAACCGCATCATTTGACTCTCGCTGAAACGGTTTTGCCTTAATTGAATTTAACAAAATTGGATTAAGCAAAGTGCTATAGGCCTGTAAAAATGAAGCTGGGCCAGTAGAAAAACGCTGCACACCTGCGGCAAATAACTCGCCGATATCCATCTGCTCATTCAATAGCATAAAATTCAGTGGCATATCCACAGCGGCAAACAAGCGCTTAGCGGTCTCGACCTGATTCGCGCCAGGGATAAAACCGCCATCCGCACCCGCAGCCTGATATTGAGTTAACCTATCGATAGTCATAACAACAGCGGCCTCACCACTGGCTAAACCCAGTAAATACACATCAGTTCGCGCATTAATAAATAATCCTTGGCAACGAGGATGGGCGCGAATAGCTTTAATTTTTGCCACCATCTCAGCAACACTTGCACTGCCATCCTCAATATTAATTCCTGCTACGCCAAGCTCAGCGAGCTGCGCAACAAAAGCAGCAACCTCATAGGGATCTTGGCTATAACCAGATTCAATATCTATCGTCACGGGCACTCGGCTCAGCCGTAGGATATTGTTCACTACGTCCAATAAAGCCACTTTAGGTAACGCTTGGCCATCGGGATAACCGAGCGACCAAGCCAATGCCGCGCTACTGGTCGCAATCGCACGGGCGCCCGATGCTTGGATGATGGCCGCACTGGCGGCATCCCAAGCGTTAGTTAATATCAGCGGCTCTGATTGTTGATGTAGTGCTTTGAAAAATATTCTAGATTGCTCAGCCATCTTATGTCCTTGTTGGTGTTGAAGGCTCAACTCTAACAAGATGGCTTAGGTAATTATCGCGGGAAACGGCACTGAACCGAAAAGCCAAGCCCTCAAGGCTTGGCTATGTGAGCATTCAACTTGAGTATTCTTGGCTAACCCCAAAGTGCATTGGCGAGGATAAACACACTCGCGGAGAGCAACATAGTAATAGGTAGTGTCAGCAGCCAAGCGAGCATGATTTGCTTAATGGTTTGGATCTGAAGCCCTGAACGATTAGCCACCATAGTACCCGCAACAGCGGAAGACAAAATATGAGTCGTCGATACCGGCATCCCTGTCATACTGGCAATCCCAATAGAGACGGCAGCGGTGACCTGCGCAGCAATACCTTGGCTGTAAGTCATACTCGATGAACCAATTTTTTCCCCCACGGTATATACAATCCGCCGCCACCCCACCAACGTGCCGCAACCCAGCGCAGTAGCAATGGCAATAATCACCCAAATGGGCGCATACTCAGTAGTTCTAGTGAGATCTTTTCGCCATTTAGCCAATGAACTCAAATCCTTAGCAGGAAGATCCAATTTAGCCACTTGGCGAGCAGTATCATCGATGCACAACAATAAACGTCGCACCTCGCGTCGCTCTTCTACATCCATATCTTTGTAAGTCGAGACTTTTGCTAAGCGACGGTCAAGTAACGACATCGCCGGTAATACATTGGCAGATGAGCAATGGGCCAGCATATATTCGGGAACGTTGACCAAGGCTTTAAAGTCGATAACATCCGCGATAACGGCTTGGTTACGGTCATAAATCGCCATAATGCGACGATTAGCATCTTGAGTTCTTTCTAAATCATAGGGTTGACTGCCCATGTCCAAGGCAAAATAAGCCGGTGCCATACAAATCAGCACTAGCATCACTAAACCTATCCCCTTCTGTCCATCGTTAGAACCATGGGCGAAACTCACCCCCATAGCGGAGATAATTAAACTCGCCCTTGCCCAAAATGGAGGGTGTTTTTTACCATTAATCTGCATCTGCTCATCTGGGGTACGGTGAATTTTATGTTTCTGCCAAACGTATTTCATGATGAGCAAAAAAATCCCTGCCATCACAAACCCTAAGGTCGGCGAAATAATCAAGGACAGCATGATCTGCGTTGCTTTAGAGACATTAATGCCCTGTAGGATAGGCTGATGATTTATCCAAGCGAACGCGCCACCCACGCCCATTATCGAACCAATCAAGGTATGGGAACTCGATGCCGGAATACCAAAATACCAAGTACCTAAGTTCCAGATAATTGCCGAAAATAGCAGGGAAAACACCATCAACAAGCCTTGGATTGAGTCCATACCGAGCAAGGAGTCTACGGGTAATAAATGCACTATCGCATAGGCCACCCCTAACCCCCCTAACAGCACACCCGCAAAATTAAATAATGCGGAGGTAACGACCGCCAGATTTGCCGGCATTGCCTTGGTATAGATCACCGTCGCCACCGCATTTGCCGTGTCGTGGAAGCCATTAATAAATTCGTATGCCAGTACAAAAAGTACGGCAAGGACTAAACCCACCGACCACGCAAAGCCTAACGTTGTGAACATTTCAAACATAAAATACTTACCCATGGCGAGAACGCCCACAGGTTACGCCCAAGTTTGGGGTCTTTTACAGTGAAAAATTGTTTAGATTGTCAAAAAGTGAATTAGCCCCCAATAACTCAGTAGCATGCTTGCAATTAACACTGGCTTGATTTTATTCGGCCAAATGAATATTTGTGCCGCGAAAAGGTGCAATATATTGATTCAATATTAAATAAGCCAACTAAAAATAGTGTTCATAACCATACGCCGTAACAGGGTTATATCCCATGATCGCCTAACCGAAATCGCTGTGGCGTCATCCCAAAACGCTCCTTGAAGGCTTTGATATAGGATGAATCATTTTGATAACCAATTTGGTGGGCCACATTCTGTATTGATAGGTCAGTGGCCAATAACGACAGCGAATAGATCAGCCGCAAATGTTGACGCCATAATACGAATGAAGAACCAAACTCCCTCACAAATAGCCTCGACAATGTTCGTTCCGATGCCCCAACCATCTCACCCCATTTCACTAAAGAGAAATCTAAAGCTGGCGTTTGGGTTAAATGCTCAAAAATCAATTTTAGGCGCCTATCTTGCGGTATCAGTAACTTGAAAGTCTGTCCTTCCGCACTATTAATTTGATCATATAACACCTCAAGCAAACGCAGTATTGGCGCCTGAACCATTGGCTCAACATTCGTTGGGGTATTAAAAGCACATTGTTTTCTGAGCGTTAACACTAACTCCCTTATAAAAGCACTCATAGCGACAGGCTTAACCATGGCACCATAATCTCGACCATACATAGGATTCAAATAGACACCAATAAAGCAGGTATCTGTAATCGCAACAGACTCATGCATGATACCTGCAGGCACAAAAAGC
Source organism: Shewanella sp. SM20 (assembly GCF_025654545.1). Classification (NCBI taxonomy): domain Bacteria; kingdom Pseudomonadati; phylum Pseudomonadota; class Gammaproteobacteria; order Alteromonadales; family Shewanellaceae; genus Shewanella; species Shewanella sp. SM20. Next base: position 159,776 of record NZ_JAKKRK010000003.1, read on the forward strand.
GCTGTGGTATGGGGAACCAAAAAAAGTGCCTCATTTGCCTCTGTCTGTAACAGGCCTTGAAGCGGAAAAATAAGCTGATGCCAACAGTGCTGGTGTAAAACATCCACATAACCCTTCTGCATCTCAATCGTTTTGACAAAAGAAGGCATATTAGGCGCTTGCTCAATAATGGCGTTAATCGAATCGAGTTGGCGACTTAGCATTATTACTTGTCCATATGACGTTATTCAGCCAAATAAAAAGGATTGTAGCATAGCGTTATCCCATAAAAGACACAGGAAAACTCGATGCGCATTCATTGCATTATCCATGAAAGCTATGAAGGTCCAGGCTATTTTAGCGATTGGGCTGCAAGCAAAAACTACAGTATGAGCTTTAGCAGAATCTATCTAGATGAAGCTTTACCCGACAATAGTGATGGTTTTGATCTATTAATTATCCTCGGTGGCCCTCAGTCTCCCGCGACATGCAAAAACGATTGTCCATATTTTGATAGCCAAGCAGAACAAAGGTTTATCAGACAAGCTATCCAAAAAAATAAAGCCGTTGTGGGGGTTTGTCTTGGGGCACAGTTAATCGGTGAGTCATTAGGTGCCCGTTATCAAAAGAGTCCACATGCCGAGATTGGTTACTTTCCTATTGAACTGACTGCGGCAGGAAAAAGTGATATTAACCTTAAGACATTTTCGACCACTGAAGTGGTCGGCCACTGGCATAACGACATGCCTGGCCTCACTCCCGATTGCGAAGTGCTCGCCACAAGTGCAGCCTGCCCGCGGCAAATTGTACGTTACACAAATTTAGTTTTTGGATTTCAATGCCATCTTGAATTTATTAGTAGCCAATTAGCGCCATTAATTGCTCAAGAAAATGCTTTTTCTAGCATACAGAAAATGCCATATATTCAAAGCCCTGAATTCATACTGGGGCAATCAACGGCTAGGATGAATCAGTTACTGGGGCATTTTTTAGATAATCTAGTCCTAACCTATCAAGCCGTATAAAGTAAAAAGTGGCTCAAGCCAAAACAAAAACGCCAGCTAAGTTAGCTGGCGTTTTAGATTAATGAATCACGAATCGCTTATTGCAGATGACCTGCATTGTGCAATTCACGATCATCCTTTGCAGGCGGATTCCACTGATACATCCAAGTCTCAGACAATGGCTGACCATCGACCTCCAAATAGACTCTCAGGTTAATCGGCTCAGTACCATCTCCCGGGGGCACTACGTCAAACATAGCGCGGTAACCATTAATCGAGGCTAGAGGACGGGCAGATTCAATTTCCACTTTGCCTTCAGATGCTGTGATCACGGCTTTAACTTGGGTGTCTTTACCTATCATAGGTAAAGTTCCGCCCGCGAAATCAACCACAAAACGCTTACTGTAGTATTTGCGTTTCTGGCCAACTACGCCGCCAATCCCGGTGAAGGTATCGACAACCCGAGCACGGGGTGATTGAACCGGTGGAATGCCACCCCAGTACATATTGTAGCTGTACAGCAGCTCTTGACCAGGAACAATCGGCTCAGCAGGATTCCAGAAAGCCACTATGTTATCAAAGGTTTCATCCAGTGTTGGAATTTCAACCAACTGCACTGAACCTTTACCCCAACTGCTGGTTGGTTCAATCCATAGGCTTGGGCGTTTATCATAAAACACGCCGTCGTCCTGATAATGATCAAAGTTACGATCACGTTGCAGTAAGCCAAAACCTTTTGGATTTTCATCGCTATAGGCGTTGAATCGCAGGTTTTCAGGGTTACCTAGCGGACGCCAAATCCATTCACCATTCCCCGTGTGCATGGCTAAACCATCGGTATCATGGATTTCTGGACGCCAGTCATAACCGGTGCGGCGATCGTTCTCACCCACCATAAACATACTGGTCAGTGGCGCAACGCCTAAACGTTCAATCGCTTTACGTGGATAAACAGCCACATCCACTTTCATTTTTAAACGTTCACCCGGCTCGATATCGAAACGGTAAGCCCCCGTCACACTCGGAGAGTCTAACAAGGCATACACAGTGGTGATATTCGATCCTGGTTTAGGTTTTTCTAACCAGAAATTGGTGAACATTGGAAACTCTTCGGGTTTTGGCAGTGCAGTATCAACCGCTAAGCCACGAGCCGACAAACCGTACTGCATTTCTTGACCCACTGCGCGGAAATAACTAGCGCCAAGGAAGGCAACAATGTCACGCTGCCAATCGGTATTAAACTGCATACGGAAACCCGCAAAACCAAGATCCTTAGGCAACTGACTACCTTTGACCTTTGACTTGCCGTAATCGAACATTGAAGGTGAATACTCGATTAACTTAGCCTTCCCCTCATTTAGCTCATAAATATGAATAGGGGTATCAAAAAACAGCCCAAGATGGAACAGTTCGGCACGAAACTCCGAATCTTGATCGCGCCATAGTGCGGCTTTCTTCTTGAAGTGGAATTGTTGGTAATCATCCCAACTCATGCCCTGAAGGCTTTTAGGTAATTCGCCTTTATGACTCTCATAGGGTTGTGCAGCCATAGTACGGGCATAACCCTTAAGCCAAGCGTAACTAAACTCTTCACCTTCTTGTGGTGACGCCTGCTTACCTGCCGCACATGCTGAAAGACTCAACAATACGCTACAGGTTAACAATACGCCGCCAACCATACGCTGCAAACGGCCGCGACGAGAGGAAGATTGGGCTTCAATCGAGGGTAGTGTCACCCTCGATTCTTGATAAACGTTTCTTTGTTCGGGAAATAAATTGGGTTGCATAAGCAGACTCTGAATTGGTGTAACTTCCTGACACTTCCCTGCAAATCTGACTCAATTGCAGCGATGGCCCTGTGGAGAACTGTTGATGACAGAGGTAACAATACAGCGATCAGCAACAATTCGCCAGAATCTAGCATACTTTCTGTCGAATGGAATATGGCATGCTAGCTATTTTCAATCTTGAGGCCTATTTATGAAAATATGATTAAAAAATTCCGTTATTAACTGAATTTACGCCCATAAAAACCTCACTGCCAGCAAGAAGACCGTCGACTTAATACCTGAAGATAAAGTGCACCTTCGGCATAGGTTAACTATCTGCTCAGCGTGTTAACTCTAAGAGATAATACGCCAGCCCGCAAAATCGGTTTATGGCCTTAAAATCATACAAGTCGCCGTAGCAGTGGCGAGCAGTTTTCCATCCTGTGTTTTTAGCGTACCTTCCGAAATACCTAAAGACTTAGATAAATTGATCACCTTGCCCTCAGCCACTAACACTTGATGTTTAGGCACAGGTCGAATCATTTTAATATTCAAGTCGATAGTGCCGTAACCGACACCCGCTTCAAGCAATGTATGCACGGCGCAACCTGTAACCGAATCCAATACAGTCGCGGCAAAACCACCATGAACACCGCCCAATGGGTTGAGGTGCTTATCATCGGCAGTCGCATGGAATGTCACCGTTCCTTCGTCGGCTTGAACCAGCGACATTGGCATAGTGAGAGAGATAGAAGGTGCGGGTAATTCACCCCTTGCCATCGCCTGTAAAATGGCTAAACCCGACATTTGCTGAATATTCATATTCCACCTAAATTGATGAGCGTCAAAGCACATGAATAAAAATGACCGCTTAACCACTTTGGATTAGGCGATCATTTAACTGAAAATCCACTTAAACGCTCAGTCTGCATTAACCCCAGCTGCGCCTAAATTGGGCCAATCTACTACTAAAAAGACTAATAAATATAAGCTCAGCGAAGATCGAATCTATCTAAGTTCATCACCTTAGTCCAAGCGTCGATAAAATCATCGACAAATCGCAGCTGTGCATCACTACTCGCGTACACTTCTGCGAGTGCACGCAGCTGCGAATTAGAGCCAAAGATCAAATCAACACGACTTGCAGTCCACTTTTGCTGGCCACTGACGCGATCAACACCCACAAACATATCCTCCGCTTTAGAAGTGGGTTTCCACGTCGTCCCCATATCGAGCAAGTTAACAAAAAAGTCATTGGTCAAAAACTCAGGACGCGCAGTCAAGACACCTGTTTTTGACTGATCAGAGTTCGTATCTAACACCCGCAGACCGCCAATAAGCACTGTCATTTCCGGCGCAGTTAAGGTCAGCAATTGTGCCCTATCGACCAATAACTCCTCCGCCGAAACAGAAAACGGAGTGGGATGATAATTTCTAAAGCCATCTGCGACAGGTTCAAGTACCGCAAAAGATTCCACATCAGTTTGTGCTTGCGTGGCATCCATACGACCCGGCGTAAATGGAATCGTTACTTCAACCCCCGCATTTCTAGCCGCTTGGTCAATACCGACGCAGCCTGCTAGGACAATCAAGTCAGCAAGGGAGATTGTCTTACCTCCTTGATTGAACTCAGACTGAATACTCTCAAGCACTTTGAGCACCTTAGCGAGCTGCTCAGGCTGATTCACTGGCCAATCTTTTTGCGGCGCGAGTCGAATTCGAGCACCGTTCGCACCACCGCGCATATCAGAACCCCGGAAGGTCGATGCCGAGGCCCAAGCAGTGGCAACGACTTCTGAAATCGTTAATCCAGAACCAATAATCTTAAGTTTAAGATCAGTAACATCCTGCTCATTAACCAGAGGATGATCAACCGCAGGAATGGGGTCTTGCCAAAGAAACGTTTCTGCAGGCACTTCAGGACCCAAATAACGCGTGCATGGACCCATATCTCTGTGTGTCAGCTTGTACCAAGCTTTTGCAAATACATCGGCAAACTCATCGGGATTTTCAAAGAATCGACGTGATATTTTCTCGTAATCAGGATCGAAGATCAGTGCAAGGTCAGTGGTCAACATAGTCGGCACATGACGTTTTGAGGCGTCGTGCGCATCGGGGATCACCCATTTACCCGCGCCATTTTTAGGTATCCACTGATGGGCACCCGCAGGGCTCTTAGTCAGTTCCCATTCATATCCAAATAGATTTTCAAAAAAATTGTTACTCCATTGGGTTGGTGTTGAGGTCCAAGTCACTTCGAGGCCACTGGAAATAGTATCGCCACCTTTACCGCTTTTATAGCGACTCAACCAACCTAGCCCTTGCTGTTCAATACCTGCGGCTTCTGGCTCAGGTCCTACTAATGCTGCGTCACCTGCACCATGGGTTTTACCAAAAGTATGACCACCGGCAATCAAGGCTACGGTTTCTTCATCATTCATCGCCATGCGGGCAAAGGTTTCGCGGATATCTACGGCGGCAGCGAAAGGATCAGGGTCGCCATTGGGTCCCTCAGGGTTAACATAAATCAACCCCATTTGGACTGCGGCGAGGGGATCTTCAAGATCTCGCTCTCCCGAGTAACGCTTATCATCTAACCATTTATTTTCCGCACCCCAGTAAATATCAGCTTCGGGTTCCCAAATATCGACTCGCCCACCAGCAAAACCTAAGGTTTTGAATCCCATAGATTCCAGCGCGACATTCCCCGTAAGGATCATCAAATCGGCCCAAGAGATTTTATTGCCATATTTTTGTTTAATCGGCCAAAGGAGCCGGCGTGCTTTATCGAGGTTTACGTTATCAGGCCAGCTGTTTAACGGTGCAAAACGTTGATTACCGCTCCCCGCTCCGCCACGTCCATCACCGGTACGATAGGTGCCGGCACTGTGCCATGCCATACGAATAAATAGCGGCCCATAGTGGCCAAAATCTGCAGGCCACCAGTCCTGTGAATCCGTCATTAATGCGAGAAGATCTTGCTTTACAGCAGCTAAATTGAGGGATTTAAAGGCTTCAGCATAATTGAAGTCATCACCCAAAGGATTAGATAAGGAAGAGTGTTGGTGCAGAATATCGAGCCGGAGCTGTTTAGGCCACCAATCTCGATTCGAGGTGCCACCAGCAGAATGGTGCATAGGACATTTGTTCTCAGACATAACGTGCTCTCCTTCTGTTCGCAAAAAATATTCAAGTAAATAAAATCTAAATGACTTTTGCCGCAAGTTTGTACTGCTTAACGCTCTCTACCACAGACTAATCGTTTCAATAGAGAAACAAAAAACCAGTCTAACGACCTTACCTTACCTCTAGATGAAACGCGATGAATCAGCTCATTAAAAAATATTCAGCAAAAATTACCCTTTCTAAAATAAGCCATTAAAGGATAGTAGAATGATACCAATCATAAAAAATCAAGGGCTGCAAAATGCAGCCCTTGATTTTTATTGGGTAAAACTATGGGATAACTGACTATTTGACTTCTGCCACAGGTTTACGTCTATTGTGCGCAATGATCAGGGCAACTAAACAGATAACCCCGACAGCGATACCCACTGGCTGGCTCAAAGGTTGCGGTAAACCTAAGCCAATACCCGCAGTCATAATATAAGACACAGTAACGCTGGTGCCGCCAATTGCTGGTAAGCTAACAATCCAATGGAAGGTCCCACGATCGAACAAATACTTAGTCGCTAACCACAATACACTGGTTGATAGCAGCATATTTGAGAAAGCAAAGTAACGCCAAATCAAAGAGAAATCGATCTTCGTCATAAAGTACGCAATGGTCAGAATAGGCACAGCAACCAATAAACGATTACGCATACTTTGCGGAATATGGAAGGCATCGATAATCGTCAAACGCAGCGAACGAAATGCGGTATCACCAGAGGTGATAGGGAAGATAGCCACGGCCACAATCGCCATAATACCGCCCGCAACACCTAAATACGTAGTTGCCACTTGATTAACTACTAAACCTGGGCCACCTTGGTCGAGCAAACTCTTAAGCTCAACATAACCGCCAGGGAAAGCTGCAATACCCGCCGTTGCCCATACACAAGCAACGATACCTTCAGCAACCATAGCGCCATAATACACAGGGCGAACATACTTCTCATTCGTCAAGCAACGAGCCATGATGGGCGCTTGAGTTGAATGGAAACCGCTAATCGCACCACAGGTAATAGTCACAAATAACAGTGGCCAAACAGGTAGTCCATCTGGGTTTGGTTCGAGTAACTCGTTGTTGTAATGACTGTGGTCGAAATAGGCAAACACATCCCCCATTTCAGGTAACTGCGGCGCATTGATCATTAGAGCAACGGCGATAGAAACTGTCATGACTATCATCAACAAACCAAATGCGGGATATAATTTAGTGATGATTTTATCAATCGGCAACATAGTCGCTAAAAAGTAATAGACTAAAATCACTAACACCCAGAAGGTATTATTGCCAAAGATGGTGTCTTTAAAATAATCGAGATTACTCAGCAAACCTGCGGGGCTCATGATGAAGACCACGCCCACAAAAAACAGCAGCATAGCCGTAAACAGCAACATCACGCCTTTAAAGTAAATATTAAAGTAGTGGCCCGCAATCTCTGGCAGACTCTTACCGTCTTCTTTTATGCTGAGCACGCCAGAAAAATAATCATGTACTGCGCCGCCAATAATATTCCCCAGTACAATCCACACTAAGGCTATTGGGCCGTAAAGTGCACCGAGGATCGGGCCAAATATCGGCCCCACACCCGCGACATTGAGGAACTGGATCAGAAACGCTTTAGCCGGATGAACCGGAACGTAATCGACACCATCTTCGAATCTCGCCTGTGGCGTTATCGCTTTAGGATCTATACCCGCTTGCCGCTCAACAAAGGGACTATAGAACTTGTATGCAAGCACTAAGAGTGCGATACAAATAAAGAAAATTAACATTATTTAATTATCCATACTTTAGTAGGAGGTGATTTAATGGAGAGTTTCATTGAGTTAGTGACTGAGGTCAAGCAACACACTATTAGACTAATGTCGGGTTGATTATCTGAAACAGCCGTACGAGTGGGTATAGATGAACAAACGCGTTTAAAAATAATCCCTATGAAGTATTTATGCACTCAGTAATACAACCAACTATTTTGATGTATCCCAATTGCCTCTTCTTGAACTCTTTGCCCTAGGTATTCCTGCAAACCATCGCTATCGAAAATGAAATGAACACAGACAATATCGCATGTGACTGGCGGCGAGATGCTAGCAGCATAGACGAGTGTTTCGTGACATCCCAATATACAACCCCAAGTTAAAGACACTATCTACACTCACAAGCTAAACCCGCAATCTACACTACGATCGATAGCCACAACCTAAAGCTAACATGCCACTTGATGATGCTCATCTAGCCCATTTTTAGGTTACTAATGGTTCGACTTTATCACTCATTATTTTTAGCTATTTTAGAAAACAAAAAACCAGCCAAATGGCTGGTTTTTTAGGGGGTATTTCATCGTAGCGATGCTCAGGTCATACCTAAATCAATCACTGTAAACTTAACCTATTGCGACTTACAAAAAGTCGAGTGGCTAAACTAATACAACAAAATGTACCAACGAAATACCTTGTTCGACTGCATTACGCCTGTGGGCGCATAGCAGGGAACAGGATCACATCACGGATAGTATGAGTATTAGTGAATAACATCACTAAACGGTCGATACCAATACCTTGACCTGCCGTGGGTGGCAAACCGTGTTCCAGTGCAGTGATATAGTCTGCATCGTAGAACATAGCTTCATCGTCACCTGCATCTTTCGCGTCAACCTGTGCTTTAAAGCGGTTGTCTTGATCTTCAGCATCGTTCAGCTCACTAAAGCCGTTAGCCACTTCGCGGCCACCGATGAAGAATTCGAAACGGTCAGTGATGAAATGGTTGTCATCATTACGACGTGCCAATGGTGAAATATCCGCTGGGTAGCCAGTGATGAACGTTGGTTGCATCAATTGCCATTCAGCAGTTTCACCGAAGATTTCTTCAAGCAGCTGACCACAAGTCCAGAATTTCTCAATCTTCATACCTAAGCTTTTCGCCAAATCGCGCATGAATTCAACATCTTTCACTTGCTCATAGGTCATCGCTTGGATAGTCGCGTTATCAGGATTGTACTTCTGAATCGCTTCTAACATGCTTAAACGTGCGTATGGGCCGCCGAAATCGACTGTGTGCTCGCCGTAGGGCATTTGCGCACTGCCGAGCAGTTCGATAGCAATCGAGCTGAGCATTTCTTCGGTGAGGTCCATCAGATCTTTGTAGTCTGCATAAGCCATATAGAATTCCATCATAGTGAATTCTGGGTTATGACGTGGCGACAGACCTTCGTTACGGAAGTTACGGTTGATTTCGAACACACGCTCAAAACCACCGACCACTAAACGCTTCAGATATAATTCTGGCGCGATACGCAGATACATTGGCATGTCTAAGGCGTTGTGATGGGTGATAAAAGGACGCGCCGAAGCACCACCAGGGATCACGTGCATCATAGGGGTTTCAACTTCCATGAACTCTTTTTTGATCATGAAGTTACGAATTGCAGAAACCACTTTAGAACGCATGATGAAGGCATTGCGCGAATCTTCGTTAACGATGAGATCCACGTAACGTTGACGGTAACGCATTTCTTGATCGGCTAGACCATAATAATCCGCAGGCAATGGACGCAGTGCCTTGGTCAGTAGCTCGTACTGTTCCATGTTGACGTATAAGTCGCCTTTGCCAGACAAATGCAGTTGGCCGGTTACGCCTATGATGTCACCGATATCCAGACCTTGAAAACGCTCTTTCAAATCAGCTTGTACGCTTTTTTCAGCGTAAGCTTGAATACGGCCAGACACGTCTTGGATCACTAAGAAAGGACCACGTTTTGCCATGATGCGGCCAGCAATGCTGGTCTTAAAACCTAAGGCTTCGAGTTCTTCTTTAGTGCTTTGACCATACTGTGCTTGCAGTTCAGCCGCTTTATGGGTGCGACGGAAGGTATTTGGATGGGCATTAGCACTACAGTTTGGGCGGATGCTTTCTAGCTTGGCACGGCGCTCGGCGATCAGTTTGTTCTCATCAATTACTTGTTCAGTCATCTTATTTCTCGTCTATACCTTGAATTAATTACAGCCCAGATTTCAAACTGGCTTCGATAAACTTATCCAGATCGCCATCGAGTACCGCTTGAGTATTGCGGGTTTCAACGCCTGTGCGTAAGTCTTTAATGCGGGCATCGTCTAATACATAAGAGCGAATTTGACTGCCCCAGCCGATATCAGACTTAGCGTCTTCTGCGGCCTGCTTGTCGGCATTTTGCTTGAGCATTTCTAACTCAAACAGTTTTGCTTTCAGCTGCTTCATCGCAGCATCTTTATTTTTATGCTGTGAACGGTCGTTCTGGCACTGCACAACGGTATTCGTCGGTAAGTGGGTAATACGAATCGCCGATTCCGTTTTGTTAACGTGCTGACCACCCGCGCCCGATGCGCGATAAGTGTCAATACGTAGATCCGATGGGTTGATATCAATCGTGATATCGTCATCGATTTCTGGATAAACGAACACAGAGCAGAATGACGTATGACGACGACCCGATGAATCGAATGGCGACTTACGAACTAAACGGTGCACGCCAGTCTCAGTGCGTAACCAACCGAACGCATATTCGCCAGTAAACTTAATGGTCGCACCTTTAATACCGGCCACGTCACCATCGGTCACTTCCATCAACTCAGGGCTAAAGCCATGGGCTTCGCCCCAACGTAGGTACATACGCAGCACCATGTTGGCCCAATCTTGGGCTTCGGTACCACCACTACCAGACTGAATGTCTAAATAACAGTTTGACGCATCTTGCGGGCCGGAGAACATACGACGGAATTCAAGATCGGCAAGGCGGCTTTCGAGATAATCCAGCTCTTTACTGGTTTCATTGAAGGTATCTTCGTCTTCCTCTTCAATAGCCAGCTCGAGTAAGCCTTCAACATCTTCAAGACCTGAGTCCATATCGTCTATGGTTTTGACCACAGCTTCTAGGCTGGCGCGCTCTTTGCCTAAGGCTTGGGCGCGCTCTGGGTCGTTCCACACTTCTGAACTTTCAAGCTCACGGGTAACTTCTTCTAGACGCTCATTTTTGGCATCGTAGTCAAAGATACCCCCTAAGAAGCTCCGTGCGCTCGGCAAGCTCCTTAATTTTGAATTTTACTGGATTAACTTCAAACATGAGTTTTCAACTTTCTTTATTTGGCCGCTTTAATTGATCTTCCACTAAAAGGGGCGATGATTAACAGTATTTGCAACCGCGCATTTTAACCTAACCAGACTGGTAAACCTAGGGGTGCACTGTTCATTAAATGGGATAACAAGGATTATTTTCCAAGCTAAAAGACCACAGCACTAAAGCCGAGACTAACAAAAAGCAATGAGTTAAGACTGTGATCTTACTTAAATTTAGCCAAGAATTTAGCCAAGATGATGCTATGCGCGAGGCCAATGGCTGACACACAAGCGCTCTCCTGCCTAAAAAATCCCCATAATATCAAAGGAAACACAACTAAAAAGGCCTGATAACACCAACCCCATCACGACTAAATTAGAACAAACATTCACCAGCGCACAGTCTGGGCGTGTTTGTGATTCAAGCTGCAATTTTGCAGCAAACTTCACTCGCCCATAAGCGTCTTCTAAAGCTGTCTAGGTATACTCGAAACAACCTAAGCCTGCAGCCCCGCGCTATAGCAGCTAAGCACCCTACATATAAAAAGGCCATGGGATGATAGAACTTCGAATTGATGACCAAGTGTTGTCGGTTAATCCGACCGATAACCTACTGCAAGTGGCGCATGCTGCTGGCATAGCAATACCCAGCTTATGTGATCCCAGCGCAGCCTCGCAGCAATTAGGCATTCACGAATATGCAGACAAGCAAGCCTGCAATTTGTGTGTCGTCCAGATTGAGAATTCCGACGCCAGTTTGCGCTGCGTACGCGCCTGTGAAACGTCCGCCACAGTCGGCATGCGAGTCATAACTCAGTCTGAATTCTTAAGTCAAAAACGCAAACAAGCGCTGACTGAGATCTTGAGCGATCATTTTGCTGATTGCGAAGCCCCCTGCCAACAAGCATGCCCCGCGGGCGTCGATGTGCAGAGTTACCTGTATCACATAGCCCAAGGCAACCATACTGAAGCCGTTAAAGTCATTAAACAAACCTTGCCACTGCCGCTATCTATTGGCCGAGTTTGCCCCGCTTTTTGTGAGGCACAATGTCGCCGTGGGCTAGTCGATGAGCCCATCGCTATTCGTCAATTAAAACGCCACGCCGCTGATCTCGATCTCGCCGATGGCGAAAAGGGCGGCACGAGTTATGTGCCGCCACGCCAAACCGACACGGGCAAAAAAGTTGCCATTATCGGTGCGGGTCCAGCTGGGTTAAGTGCCGGATATTACTTATCAAACCAAGGCCATAGCGTAGAGGTATTCGAATCTATGCCACAGGCGGGTGGTTGGCTACGTTATGGTATTCCTGAGTATCGTTTACCTAAGGCGATACTCGATAAAGAAATCGAACTCTTGTGCCATAACGGGGTAACCATACACACAGAAACACGTCTCGGTCACGAGATACATTTAAATCAATTAGTTGAAGATTTTGATGCCGTCTGTCTCGCCATTGGCGCCCAAAAAGCTGTGCCTATGGATTATCCCGGCAGCACACTCGCGGGTTGCTACTTAGGTGTCGATTACTTAAAAGATCATTGTCTCGAAAAGACACTTGTTTTAGGTAAGAAAGTCGCGGTCATTGGTGGTGGCAATACCGCTATTGATTGCGCCCGCACAGCGGTGCGTGAAGGTTGCGATGTCACCCTAATTTACCGTCGCACCCGCGCCGAAATGCCCGCCGAAGCTTACGAGGTACATGAGGCCGAAGTCGAAGGGGTGAAGTTTCATTTTTTAACCAATCCGCTTGAAAACCATAGCGATGTGCAAGGTAGAGTCCATGCAGTCACCTTCGCTAAGATGGCACTCGGCGAAGCCGATGCCTCTGGCAGACGCGCTCCCGTTGATACTGGTGAAACCTTTACTCAAGATTTCGACACTGTGATAGCCGCAGTATCACAAACTCCCGATATGAGTTTTATGCAAGATCCCGCGAGCCACTTAAGCAATGGTGAACTCGCTCTCAGCCGCTGGAATACCTTTATTGGCTGCGAGCACACTATGTCGTCCGGGGTTGAAAAACTCTTTGTGGTGGGGGATGCACGCCGAGGCCCTGCTACCGCAGTCGCCGCGATAGGCGACGGCAATAAAGCCGCAATTGCCATAGATAAATTGCTCAAACAAGGCCTAAGTTGCGAGCTGCATGCCACTGAATTTAATTCATCAAAAGCAGTCGGTAACACAATAAAACAAGGCTTGCCAACTACCGAACTCTACCCCTCTGTCGCACGTAAAGCCCGTTTAACCATGCCCGAATTGAACGCGGTGCAACGTTTACTCAATTACGGCGAAGTCGAGCTAGGCTTTGCTCCCGATGCCGCCATGCAAGAAGCTGCTCGCTGCCTCGAATGCGCCTGCCAAGCCAATACGGATTGTAAATTAAGGGACTATGCGACCGACTACCATGTCGAACCTAAGTCACTCAGCACTCAAAGCGTGCGTAAGTTTTCGGTCGATAAATCGAGTCCGTTCATTCAATTTGATGCAAATCGTTGTATTAGCTGCGGTAAGTGCGTTGATGTGTGCCAGTTGCAGAGTGGCCATTGTGCGATTCAATTTGCCCATGATTCCTATCAAGCGCTGCCGCAAGATATAAGTGAAACCGCCACGCGCCGCGCACCGAGAGTCGGCTTTAGCGCTAGCATGGCCGACAGCAAATGTGTGCAATGCGGCAACTGTGTGCAGGTTTGCCCAACGGGTGCACTCGTCGATGCGCGGGATAAACGCCAAGGCGATGAAACGCCACTCAAAACCACATCAACGATTTGTACCTATTGCGGCGTAGGCTGTCGGCTTGACCTTAAAATCGATACCAGCACGAATCAGATCCGTCATATCGAGGGCAATGAAGAGTCTGTGGTAAACCAAGGCATGTTGTGTGTGAAAGGCCGGTTTGGTTTCGATTTTATTCACAGTGAAAAACGCCTCACCACGCCACTCATTCGTAAAAATGGCCAGCTCACGCCAAGTAGTTGGCCTGAAGCCATCGCCTATGTGGCCGAACATTTACAGCAAATAAAACAGCAACATGGCAGCAATGCACTGGCAAGCTTGGCCTCGGCAAAAGCCACCAATGAAGAAAACTTCCTGCTGCAAAAATTTGTCAGAAGCATACTCGGCACCAATAACATCGACCATTGCGCCCGTCTGTGCCATTCATCCACAGTCACAGGGCTACAGCAAAGTATCGGCAGTGGTGCCATGACCAATGACATTCCGAGCATTCAAGCATCGGATGTGATTTTTATCATAGGCTCAGACACCAGCAGTGCTCACCCGATCATCGCCTCGAAAATTAAGCAAGCCGTGGCTTTACATGGCGCGAGACTAATGGTGGCCGACCCTAAACGTGTCGCCATTGCCGACAGTGCACAGCTTTATGTCGCCCACAGACCCGGCACAGACGTCATGCTACTCAATGCGATTATGGCGGAAATCATCCGTAATGACTGGCAGGATAAAAGCTACATTGCCGCACGCACCGAAGGCGTGGATGCTCTCTATGCTGAACTCAAAAAAGTAGATTACAGCCTAGAAAATGCAGCCTTGATAACAGGCGTTAAAGCCGAAGATATCGCCCGCATCGCCCAAACCATAGGAACGGCCGACAAAACCGCAGTCTACTATGCCATGGGCATTACCCAGCACACGACGGGACACGACAATGTCACCGCCATATCTAATCTACAACTTCTATGCGGCAATATTGGAGTTGAAGGAGCGGGGATTAATCCACTGCGGGGACAAAGTAATGTGCAAGGTGCCTGTGACATGGGCGCACTGCCTAACTTCTTCAGTGGTTACCAAAAAGTCACCGACATTCATGCCAGAATGCGTTTCGAGGCACATTGGCAAACGCCGTTATCGGGAGAAATTGGCGTGACCGCAACCCATATGATGCATGATATTTCCAAAGGGAAAATCAAGGCTTTATATGTAATGGGCGAAAACCCCGTATTAAGCGACCCAGATCAAGCCCATGTGCTTAGGGCGCTTAATGCAATCGACTTTTTAGTGGTGCAGGATATCTTTCTCACCGAAACCGCCGAGCTTGCCGACGTGGTTCTGCCCGCCGCAGCCTTTGTCGAAAAACGCGGTCATTTCACTAATACTGAACGACGAGTGCAGCGACTCGAACAAGCCCTGCAACCGCCAGGTGAAGCCCTGCCAGATTGGCAAATTATCCAAGCCATTGCCAATGCGATGGGCGCCGCTTGGGATTACCCTAATGAAGAAGCGATTTGGCAGGAAATCAATGAGCTGACACCACAATATCGCGGCATTACTTGGCAACGATTAAGCATTGGAGTTGACGGTAAAATTTCCCAAGGCATTCAATGGCCTTGCCCAGATGAAGCTCATCCAGGTACTCCCATTATGCACCAAGGCCAATTCACCCGCGGCTTAGGTAAGTTCACGCCAGTGAGTTATCGCTTACCCGCAGAAATGCCCTGCAGTGAGTACCCGCTCACCCTCTCGACCGGACGTTTACTGGAACAGTTCCACACTGGCACCCTAACCCGTAAAACGGCTGGACTCGACTTACTCGGCTCGCCTAAGGTAATGATTTCAGTCTATGACGCCGAGCAACTCGGCATAGGCAATGGCGATAAAATAAAACTTACTACCCGTCGTGGTGAAATTGAAATCGACGCTTTTGTGACGAAAAGAGCCCAAGCTGGCGTGCTATTCCTGCCCTTCCACTTTGTGGAAGCTGCGGCGAATAAACTTACCATCAATGCGCTCGATCCTGTCGCTTTTATCCCAGAATATAAGGTCTGCTCGGTAAGGGTTGAGCGGGTTGCCGAGAAAATTGATTAGAATGAACTGACTAGGCTGGATTGACTAAAGTAAATGAATTAAGTGCTCTTCAAAAAGATAAATAAGCCAAATAAAACGGGAGACCTTAAGTCTCCCGTTTTTTTATTTAGATTGATGTAATTAAATCCTAAACTGTCCCACTAATTTACCTAAGTTAATACCTTCCTCTGATACCGTCAGACTCACTCTGGCCGCATCTTCGCTGGAGTGCAGTAGCTCATTCACAATCTCTTGGATGGCATACACGTTGCGGTTAATTTCTTCGGTTACTGAGCTTTGCTCTGTCGCCGCTGCCGCAATTTGGGTACTCATATCATTAATCGCAGTCACAGCCGAAGTCACTGACCCCAGACTGTCTGAAATCGTGCGAGAAGAATCTACTGAACGCACGCAGCTCTGTTGACTCTCTTCCATGGCTTTCACGGCTTGGGTCACTAGCTTATGCAGTGCCGATAACATCTCGTTGATTTCTAACGTGCTGGCTTGAGTTCGACTGGCTAAATTACGCACCTCGTCGGCGACCACAGCAAATCCACGGCCCTGTTCACCAGCACGGGCCGCTTCGATGGCGGCGTTCAATGCCAATAGGTTAGTTTGCTCGGCAATACCACCAATGACAGAAAGCACGCTGTTGATCTTCTGCGATTGCTCGCTGAGTGACTTTATACTGCCCGCCGCATTATTGATTTGCGACATTAAAGACGCAATCTCCTCAAGCGAAGCATCAACACAACGCTGTGCATTCGCTACATCACCAGTAGCAGCGTGAGTCGCTTCGGCTACTTGAGTGGTATTCTTAGCCACTTCGTTCGCAGTGGAGGACATCTCAGTGATTGCAGTCACCACCTGATCGGTTTCATTGTTATGACTCACCAACTGGCTCGACATGACTTTAGTTTGATCATGAATCGCATTGGCTGCCGTTTTTACTTTAGCCGTCGCAGTCGCGACATCGCCGATAATATGCTGAAGTTTATCGACAAAGAGGTTAAAGGAGCGCCCAAGTTGGGCAATTTCGTCTTCACCTTTTACGGTAAGTCGTTTGGTTAAATCCCCTTCGCCCTTAGCAATATCATTTAAGTTATCGGCCATATTCTTGATTGGCACGACCATACGGTGGGCGGCAATCATAATGATAAAGCCAGTAATACCCGTAAGGAAAAGCGCTATCAGCAAAATCGCGAAGGATTTTTCTGCCATTTGCTCAGTCACTGTCTCGCGATAATCTTCAACAACAGCTTCAATATCATCGATATATGCCCCAGTACCTAACATCCAGTCAGTACCAGGGATCATCATGACGTAACTGATTTTTTCAATCTGCTCATTAGTATTAGGTTTTTGATAGTAGTAGGAAAAACTACCATCGCCACGTTTAGCGGCATCGAGCAGACCGACAATAATTTTAGTGCCTCGGGGATCTGTCATATCTATTTTATTTTGCCCTTCTAAGCTAGGAAGTAGGGCATGGAAAATATTTTTCCCTTGAGAGTCATACATGAAGAAGTAACCCGCACTGCCAAAACGTATGTCTCTTAGCGCTTGATTCACATTCCCTTGTTCTTTTAACGATAATTGGTAATTCACTATACCAGCGGCAATTTCGGTAGCTTCTTTGATTTGTTGTTTACGTTCACCGACGAGCTTAGATCTAAAGGTAACCACCTCATCGGCAAGCGCATCTTGCTCAACATAATAAGAAACCGACATCAACACCAATAATGCGAGGATCAAAGGAAACAGCGACAGCAATAATAATTTATTGCGCAAACTCAACTTAGACATACTTGAATGCTCCAAAGGATTACAACTTGTATCTTCGGAGTATAGCTAAGATTGTTGTATTTCTATGCGCTTAAAGTAACAAAATCTTAATCTTGCTCAATAAACATTCGATTAATAACGACTCAGTTCAAAGCATATTAAGCAGCACACCACATACACTAAAGCCTAATACCAGTTGTAGCATAGGTGGTTTAAATAACTTTAATGCACCAAAACCGAGCAATACCAAGGCCATATCTTTACCTGAGAATACCGCCTGAGAAAACACGGGTTGATAAAGTGCTGCGGCAAGTAAGCCAACAACACAGGCATTCACTCCCGCTATCGCGCCAGCAATTTTTGGTCTTGCGGCAATCGCATGCCAACTTTTCAACCCCACCAGCATGAGTAAAAAACCGGGTAAGAAAATGGCTGCGGTTGCGATGCAAGCTCCCATGAAGGGCTTATCTAACATCACTTCAGCGCCTAAAAAGGTCGCAAAGGTAAACATAGGTCCTGGCACTGCTTGGGCAAAGGCATAACCTGTCAGAAAACGATCGCCACCTATGGTATCACCCACCGCAGTTTCCAACAGAGGTAGCACAACATGACCACCACCAAATACTAAGCTCCCTACGCGATAAAACTCACCGAAGATCCAAGCTTCAGATCCTAAATCCACGATAAAAAAACTGCCGATGAGCAACACGAAAAAGAGCAACAAATAGAAGTAATTCAATCGAATCGGTGCCAGCGCTACTGTGTCATCTTGGCTCGCACTCAATTTATAGATGCCGATAGTGGCGGCGCCGAGTAACAAGAGGATTTGCGTCAACATAGATGGCGCAATCAAAATTGCCGCAGCACTGACTAACATTAATAGGCGTGCGGATTTGCGTTGGCAGAACTGTTTAAACATGGCGAGAACGGCATCGGCAACCACAACGACGGCCATTAACTTAAGCCCATAAATCATCCCTTGAACATAATGATTGGCGAGCCAGGCCGACGTTGTTACCGCCAGTAAGTACATCAAAATAAAGGAAGGTAGTGTAAAACCGGCAAAAGCAGCAAGCGCGCCAACAAGCCCGCCTCTTTGATAACCAATGGCAAAGCCCACTTGGCTCGACCCTGGCCCCGGCATAAATTGGCTTAAGGCAACCAGACTGGCGTAACGCTTATCATCGAGCCAACCGAGTTCATTTACGAAGGTCTGGCGAAAATAACCAATGTGCGCCGCAGGTCCGCCAAAACTCATCAAGCCCAAGGTAAAAAAGCGTAGGAAAATCTGTAGCATAAATCGCCGCCCATCAATGCATA
This sequence comes from Shewanella sp. SM20, assembly GCF_025654545.1. NCBI lineage: Bacteria > Pseudomonadati > Pseudomonadota > Gammaproteobacteria > Alteromonadales > Shewanellaceae > Shewanella > Shewanella sp. SM20. The sequence goes on from NZ_JAKKRK010000003.1 coordinate 178,694, forward strand.
AAGTGCTGAAGATTATGCCACTAAAAAGACACTTTGATGAAGTTTCACGCGAGCAGCACAGATAAAAGTATTGCAAAGACTCCACATGGTAGAGTCCTTATGATTGTTTGAGCGGACTTCAAGAGTCGTAAAGCGAGTGAACACAAATGCTTAGTGATAAATTGATGAGCTAAAAAATTAATCCTTCACCAACATAGCTAAGACTTCAAAATGATCCGTGTGGGGGAATAAATCGAATAACTGTACTTTAGTTAAGTGATAGCCTTGAATATGTTCGAGATCTTTCGCTAAGGTTTTGGGATTACAGCTTGAATAGAGAATCGCCTTAGGGGCAAACTCGCTTAAAGACTGACATAGTGCCTCGCCAATACCGCGCCTCGGCGGATTAACTATGATCAAATCCGGCTTATCGGCAGCGCTTTTACCCTTAGCAAAATCGGTGGAATCGAGCGCCATAAATTGTACGTTTTCGAGCCCCATCATCTGCGCTGACATTTGCGCGCAGGCAATCGCTTCAGCTTCAATTTCAATCCCTGTGAGGGTAATGTCTTTGGATGCACAGTGCAGTCCGAAACCGCCTACACCACAGAAGAGATCCCATAACGAATGAGGTGAAAACTCGGCAACCCATTCACGGGCCGTTTGATATAACTGAGCCGCAACGTGTGGATTGGTTTGGAAAAAGCTCTTAGGCCGAATAAACAAAGGCACATGATTAAAACGTTCTTCAAGCCTAGTATTCTCAGTTAAGAAAATCTCTTCATCACCCTCAAGTATTGCCATATGAACCGGTTGGATATTGACTGACACCACTTTTATTTGCGGATATTCAGCTAATAATGCAGGTAATTCACGTTCGATACGTTCGATACTATTGGTGGACCGCAGTACAAACCGCAGTAGATATTCACCACGCACTTGACTGCGGGTCAGCAGAATAAATTTAAGTTCACCCTTGGCTCTATCTACCCGATAAGGAGGAAGTCCAGCCTGCTGCACAAAGCGTGTTAAGCGATGTAATAAATCTTGCATATCAGATGGATATAAAAGGCAGTCGCAAAGATCTACCGCCTCGCCACTTGGGCTCACAATCCCCAACACAGGCGCATGGGCGGCGCCTAAGGCCACCATTTTAGCTTTATTACGAAAGCCGCTGTCCTCCCCAATTACCGGCAGCTGAAAAATATCGGGCAAATTAGCTGGGATAAAAGGCGCGAGTAGTTGCTGTAAAATTTGAGTCTTAACCGCCACTTGCTGCACCATAGGTTGTTGTATATGCTGGCAAGAAAGGCACTGACCTTGGTTAAAATAACCACATTGCTTGGCGGTATTTACAATAGCAGCATTCACGGCAGATCCTAGATATCAGTAAAAAAGCGCCACACTGTAGCGGTTTTACAGGTAAAAATCACCTTGAAGCATATTCAAATCAGCATCAAGTGCATAATTCACGGCGCACTCAAGATAGGGTAAGTTTATCAACATCAGCAATAGACTGCCGCTTACCTATGGCCTTTTCAATCCATTCAAGCACTTCGGCTGAGGTACTGCGAAACGTCGTTAACTTACCGCCATATAAACTGAGTATTCGCGGATGGGAAATTGATGTTTTCATCAAGGTATCCCGCGGTCGCTCAAAGGCTTGGCTATTTTGCTTAGGTAAAACCCGAATACCGCAGAAGGTTTGGGTAATTAAAGCCTTAAGTTCATCAATCTCCGGCGTTAGCGGGAAGTAATGCTTATAAATACCAAGCAGATAATTAATTTCAGACTCGGTCGCTTGGGGCGGCTTATCTAAAGAGGTTAATTCAGTTTCTGTGGTGCCGACTAAGGTTTGACCATACCAAGGCATCACAAATATTACCCGTTTATCGAAGCATGACTCTAAGTACAAGATACCATCGGGCGCAGGAATATCCAGTAACACATGGGCGCCTTGCACCCAATCGAGTTCAACACCCGCAAGTGGGGGCAAGACTTTGCTTAAAACAGCATTTACCCAAGGACCTGCAGCATTAATCACAAGCTTCGCTTCGGCTTTATGGATTTCGCCCCTGTGGCTAAAACTCAGCTCACAGGTCTCGCGCTTGTGTTCCAACTCAAGAAATTCAGCCTCGGCATACACTTCAGCGCCCAGTGCCTGTGCGCTACGCGCCACCGCTTGAGTTAATAGTTTATCGTCGGTCTGCGCATCCCAGTACTGAAATACGGCTTTTAATCCAGAGAGTTTTAATCCCTTGAAACGATGCCAATGCACAGCAGGTACTGACACAAATTGGCCTAAAGGATCAAATTCACTCAGCAGTACATACATACTCAGTCCTGCGCGAATGGTCCAAGGACTGCGCAGACTGTTGTCGTACACGGGAATATAAAAGGGCACAGCTTTAACAAGTGATGGCGCAAGATTGAGTAAATGTCGCCTTTCAAGCAATGACTTACGGACTAAATTAATTTGTCCGGTTTCTAAATAGCGTAAACCACCGTGGATAAGCTTGCTGGAATTCGCTGAGGTTTGGCCGCCAATTTCGCCCTTTTCAATCAGCAAGGTGGAATAGCCCGCTGCTGCCGCATATTGGGCAATGCCAACACCGCTGATCCCACCGCCAATAATGGCTACATCGAAACAGGCCATAACTCACTCTCGCTAACCTTCAATAGACGACTGACCCGCTGAGCCTCAAGCATACAACTCATTACGCTCAGTCGAACCGCTAATAAGCGTTAATATGTCAATAAGTTAATCTTAGATCAAATCTCGACGATAAGAGTTTAATCAATACTGGCATGTAATTGCTTAAGTGCTTGATCGCACATAGTCTTTAAGGCTTTTAGTTCGCTCGCCTCGCCGCCGACTTTGCAACGCATCAAATGGGGAATTTCACTTGCCTGTGTTTTGAGGGAAAGTCCTGCAGGCGTTAAGGCCAGCACTCTCACGCGTTCATCCTGCTCGCTACGCCCGCGAGTCACTAATCCTTTAGATTCTAGCCGCTTCAGCAATGGCGTTAACGTGCCTGAATCGAGGAAAAGTTTATCGCCTAAGGTTTTGACACTAATCCCCTGCTCTTCCCATAGCACTAGCATGACTAAGTACTGCGGATAGGTTAGATCTAATTTGTCCAACAAAGGCCGATAGGCACGCACCATAGCATTTGCAGCACTATAAAGTGAGAAGCACACTTGATTCTCAAGACATAAGGCATTCTCTGTGCTGGTATTTTCTGCCATATCGACAGGATTAACACGGGTGTTGGGTTGAGTTGTTGCCATAGGAAGATCCGACAAATTAAATATATTGCGCACAATATACTTGCATTCACACCAAAGATCGAATTATAGTTTATCACAATTTAATTGCGCGCAATTTAAATCGATTTACTTAATCCTTAACCTCAGAAGGTCTAATACTATGAAAACACTTTATGAAACACGTGCCACAGCAAAAGCGGGTCGTCAAGGTCAAGTCAGCACTGATGATGGTTTACTTGATGTCGCTTTAGCCTATCCAAAAGCCATGGGCGGTAGCGGTCTCGCCACGAATCCTGAACAACTGTTTGCCGCAGGTTATGCCGCCTGTTTCTCAAACGCCATTCTGCACGTCGCAAAAATCGGCAAAGTGGATATTACCGAAGCGCCAGTCAGTGCAGTTGTTGGGATTGGTGCCAATGACGCCGGTGGTTTTGCATTAGCGGTTGCCTTAGAAGTCAGCTTAGATTTACCGCAAGAAGCCGCAGAAGCCCTAGTGCGTCATGCGCATCAAGTTTGTCCGTACTCGAACGCCACGCGCAATAATATCGACGTGAAACTTAGCGTAAATGGCGTAACGTTAGGCTAACCATAACCCATCATCGACACCTGTTGATAACGTCAGAAATAGAGCACCCTCGGGTGCTTTATTCTTTATTAGCCAATAACGACTCAAGCTGAGAGTGAGTGTGCATCACACCATTTCACAGGGAGATAAACTGGTTTCAGTTCCCAAAAAATTATTATTCGCGAGTTAACTAACACTTCTTAATATCTAATTTAATCAAAATGATTGATTTAAGTAGAGTAAGAGATAATCGAACCGTTTGACGATACTTAAACCCACTCTCTGTGGGAGGCGCTATGACAAAATATCTATCGAAATTATCTCTCTTTTGCTCGCTATTATTCCTCTTTGCCTTTTCTATCCCGAGCTGGGCCGAGACAACACCCTCAAGCTCAGCGGATCGAACGTGGCATTATGCGAATGATCAGGGTGAGCTCAAAATTAAGCTGTATTTCTTTTGGTCAAAAACCTGTCCGCACTGTGCAGAGGCCCATCCCTTCATTGATTCATTACCGCAAAAATACCCTTGGATAGAACTCGAATCCCATAGGGTGTCAGATCCCGGCGTGCAGGATATTTGGCAAAATATCGCCTCCAAAACCAGTACAGAAGCACGCTCAGTACCCTATATGGCAAGTTGTGAAAAGGCCATTGTGGGATATTCAAGTGAAGCGGTAACGGGTGAATTTTTAGTCAATCGACTGAAGAATTGTTATTTATCCCTTGGCGGTAAACTGAGCGACGCTGACCTCCCCACTAAAGGAGCCACCAGCACAACCACAAGCGCTCAAACAGATGCACCGCTCTTTGGCACTTGTGGCACAGATACTGGTGAAGGCACCTGTGATGCCACCAGCTTAAGCGAGTCCGTTGCAGAGCCTGAAGTTCAACCCGTTGAATTACCTTTAGTGGGAGTAGTGACACCTGAGACTATGTCTCTGCCGTTACTCACCTTAGTGCTCGCAGGTGTCGATGCTTTTAACCCTTGTGCCTTCTTTGTGTTGCTATTTTTACTGTCGATAATGGTTAATGCCAAGAGTCGCAGCCGCATGTTACTCGTCGGCGGGATTTTCGTATTCTTCTCCGGCTTTATTTATTTCCTGTTTATGACGGCATGGCTAAACATCTTCCAACTGCTGGGGGCAGGCAGTGATGGCGGTATGATCATTTTAGCGGCGGGTTGTTTAGCTTTGATCGCAGGAGCCATCAATATCAAAGATTACTTCTTTACTAAGGGAGAAGTGACACTATCGATGTCGGCAGAAAATCGTACGAGTCTAATAAAACGCATGGGGAAACTATCCAATTCCAGTAACTTAGGCGCGTTACTCATAGGTTCTACCGTATTAGCTATCCTCGCCAATGCCTATGAGTTACTTTGCACCGCAGGCTTCCCAATGATCTACACCAGTGTGCTATCTATGCACAATCTGCCAGACATTGAACGCTATATGTATTTGGTTTTATACAATATTGTATATGTGATCCCGCTGGCTATTATTGTTATCGTTTTCAGTGCGACCTTAGGCAAACGTAAGTTAACCGAAAAAGAAGGCCAAACCCTGAAACTTATGTCAGGCGTGATGATGTTGGGGATGGGTATCGCACTGGTTATTGACCCAACAGCACTGCAAAATGTGAGTCTGGCACTCGGATTGATTTTAGGCTCACTAGGCGTTACAGCAATAATTGTCATCGGCCGAAAACTGCTCACGGCCAAGGTAAAATAATTGCAGATTGGCAAATTCATGTGTAACGACTAAAGTTAACCGTGGGTTTGCCGATAAAGGGATCCAGCTTACAATTGAGGTTAGTTATGTCAATTTCACTGAATACACAAGCTATCGCACCGAATCTAGAAAATGGTGCAATTGGCGTTAAGGTTGCTCAGTTAGCAAAAGAGCAGCAAAAAGCCGAAGGTAAAATCGCGGTAGATTTAATTGCAGCTGCGGCGCCAAAACCCGTAGGCAATGCAGGCCACAACATCAACACCACGGCCTAATTGTTAGCAATACAAAATCAAAAAAAGCGCTCTGATTATCAGGGCGCTTTTTTGTTATTTTCTCTAAAACGTCAGGCGAATTTAAGAAAAAGCGTTACCATTCACGTGCATAATAGTGAATGTCCACACCACAAACGCCAGTGGGATATGCACTAAGGCATAGAAACACTGATCGAGTCGCCCCATTCCTTTTGCTAACAAAATCAAATATAAGTGTAATCCAATCACCAAAGGAAATAGCGCTAACAGCGGATAGAGTGCGACAGGGTTTGCATCGGAAAATAAGCTGTGACTGAATAAAGCCCACGCCACCATAAAGGCGGTCGTCAACGGCGGCGTTGCAATGCGATATTGCTCTGGATAGGGAAACATCCTACGACCTCTGAGTCTCAATCAATAAATTTACGTTGTAGGTTTTCGCGCAATCAACTGGGCTTTATAACTGCTTTGAGTGGACTGCGGATCACATAATCGACCTTCAAAGTAATGTAAAGATTGCCAGTTAGCAAACACTGATTTGAGTTCATTTTCAGTAAGTAAGAAATCTGGGTTGCGTGGCCGACCTATCTGCGCCTGTTGCATTGTAAAGGTTTCATAGACGATAAGGCCTGTGCTCTTAACCGCCCTAGCAATTTGTGGCAGTAATGGGCGATGCAGATAATTAAATACTAAGACAATATCGTACTCTTCAACCGGCAATAATGGTCCTGCCTCTGCTTCTAAATCCCTTTGTAATTTGTAAGCATTAGCCTGATCAATGTGTGACATGGCTGACAAATCTCGATCGATAAAAGTCACTTCAGCCCCTTGCGCTAAAAACCACAAACCATTACGCCCAGAACCGCAAGCGAGATCGAGCACCTTAAGTCCATCGAAGCAACTCAAGTCTAAGTTAGACACAGATGGATTAGGCCAAGCGAACTCTGTGATTAACGCGGCAGGCGTTAAAGTTGACGTATGGGTTACAGACATATCAATTAGCCCTTAATTTCTTTTTTCGAGTCAATTTGCCGACGATGCACAATAGAATAATGCCTGAGCCCTGCAGGACCATGGGACACGATCACTGACAAAAAAAGTATCACGATTAACAGCTCAGGTTTGTAATGAGCCAGCGGCACAAACAGGCCAAGCAAGCCTATTTTTACTAAAGTTAACACTCCCTTAAGCTGGATCAGCCAGCGCCAATCCCTTACGATTTCCCATAACATTAATATGCTGCCCGTCGTCATCGCGAGATACCAATAACTCAACCATTGCACTTTATTTACATCTAATAAAATGCCACCACCAACACCAACGATCCCTAAAATATGTAATGCTCTTAAACTGGTTTTACTCAAACGTTGAAACCAAAAACGTTTTTCTGATATGCCTTGTTTGTGCATTACAACCCCTTAAGAATCAATTGCGTAACATTTAATTAAAATGATAATATAATTTTATACAATAAAGGCTTTTGAAATAACATTATTTATAGAATATATAAAAATAAATAAGCCATCACCTCCCCCTGTGTCAGGATTGTTGTCACCCCTTAAAATCATCCAATAATTAAATAAAGGGGGCGGTCAATGAGAGCTCAATGGAACGATATTCACCTGAACGTAAAGACGCTGTCTTAAAGAAATTATTACCTCCCCACAATATGACGGTCACGGAAGTGGCTCGCAGTGAGGGGATCTCCTACCAAACCCTGTATCATTGGCGAGATAAAGCCAAAAAAGAGGGTCGCCCTGTGCCAGGT